>DQTV01000009.1 GCA_015662595.1 Ignisphaera aggregans | reverse complement strand
CCGCTTAGTATCTTGAGAGCCTCTAAACCGTGACGTTTGGGATCGCGATTCGTAATGTCGTAGTCGATATCATGTAGCAATCCTATTAAGCCCCATAGCTCTGCATCTTGGTTAAGTCGTGTAGCAAGCCTACGCATTATAGCTTCGACTGCGATACAGTGCTTAATCAGCTTCTCATCGTGTACATACTGCTTCAAAAGAGAGTAGGCCTCCTCTCGTGTAAGCATGGTTGCTCTACCTAGCTGTTAGGCGACTAGCTGTAAAAGTGCTCATTACAAGGCTAGGTTATGAGAGCTAGTTCCCCACTCTTTCTATGAATAGTGTAGACAGCCATTATAGCTAGCGCTATGCTCACGAGCGCCAAGCTCTTTATCAACTCTAAGTTGGTTGTGTAAAACATTAACTGAAAGGTATAGATTCTCACTATCTCAGCTTCTAGCTCAGCAACTCCTCCTCTTAGAAGCTTAACAGCATGGGTCTTCATGGTTCCTCTCATATACTCTAACCATCCATTATCGGAGTACACAGCTTTATCGATGTGAAGAACAACGGGAACCCATACCCCCTCTATGTTTACGCGCTTAGATATCTCCGTATCGTGTAAGGCTTTACCGGCCAGTGATGAGTTAACTATCAATCCGAGTGCATACAGTCTATTGAATAGTATGTTGATGTCGCTATAGTATTGCGATCTTGGCCTATTACCTGAGATCACAGGTATGAAGTGACCCTCTATCTTATCGGTTTTCAATACTACTGGAGGGTATAGAGGTGTGTAATGAATAATCATATCGACCCTGTATGTCGGTACAACCTCCTGTGGAACGGAGGATGCGGCATACAAACTTCCTGCAATTAGGGAGGCTATCATGATTCCCAGGATAAGCTTTGCGTAAACACCTAATCCAGCTGCACGATAGGGTACTAATATATATCGCATGTAGTTGAGGAAGCCGGTTCTCATCTTCAATGCGTAAAGTCTTGAACTGCTAACCAGTATTGGTAGAAACGCTATTCCAGCGATGAACCCTCCAGCATGTGCAAAGAAGGCGATTCCTGGATTTGCAGTGAATGCCGTTGTATATCCGTAGATTATCTGTAGAACGAACCAGAACACTAGGTATAGCGCAGCTCGAAGAGTATAACATACCGGGAACCAGAAGAACCACCAACAGGCGGTTAAGGAAGTCCCTGGAAAGAGTATCAGGTATGCACCAAGAACCCCACTTATAGCTCCGGAAGCCCCTATGGCTGGTATGCTCAGAGACTCAATGCTTGCAACTCCTTGAAGTGCTGAGAACACAGTGTGAAACACTGATGCGCTAAAACCTGAGAGCATATATAACGCTAAATAACGCCAAGAGCCCAGGACATTCTCAACTGCACGACCGAATATGTACAGGAAGTACATGTTGAAGAATATGTGGATGATATTTCCATGTAGAAACATGGATGTGAGGAACCTATAGAGTTGACTACTGTCTGAAATGACTAGTATGGGTATGAACCCTCCACTACGAACCCAACTCTCTGAAATGCTCAGAAATGCATTGCTGTACGATGAAACTATGTATATAGCTACGTTTAGTGCTATAAGCGCTATAGTTACTATAGGTAGCCTAACCCTAAACATTACCTCCTCTTCTCCTCCTATGGGTATGCCAGCCATACACATCCTCCACTAAGGTGCAATCTCCTCATAGTAGTAGCGATCGAGATATTAAAATACCCTTTGGATATCATCTAGCTAGGCGCGATTGGATTGCGAGGTATTAAGTGTTTAAGTATCATATTCAGAATTACAGTGCTTGACGATGGTATACGTCCCGGAACCATTTTTGCGGACAGTATTCGCCGTATCATCTCCGTAGGTTCGAGTTCAGGCTCTACTTCATCATCTACAATCCCATACGCTAACCCAACTTCGCAGGCTCTATGAGCATCGCTTCCGCATGTAATTGGTTTGCCTAGACTTTTCGCGAGTTTGAGAGCGAGATCGTTACCTCTGGGTATCGTCCTGCCATTAACAGCCTCTATTCCATCGATACGAGTTAGAACGTCTTTATGCTTAACTAGTTTACAGGGTAGAAAGCCCATACATCCATAGGGGTGAGCTGCTATAGCAACACCGCCAACACTATGTATCCACTCTATGGCTTCTATAGCGCTTGGTTTCTTCTTAAATGGTGGTTCAACGTCGACAGCCAGCCCCAATATGTGTCCCTCCCTTGTTGAAATCTCGACACCGGGTATCACAACAACTCTAATGTCCTTGAGTATGTTGAGGTTCCGTAAACGGTGGTATCCACGTACAGTATCGTGGTCTGTGATAGCTATGACATCTAACCCTGAGGCGTGAGCAGCTTTGACAATAGCTTCTGGGCTATCCAATCCATCGCTGTAATGAGTGTGCACATGTAGATCTACCTTCATCATAATATCGCTACTCCTCTTCGTCGTGTAAGCACAGTCTTTATTCGTTTCATTCTAGTTTTTTCCTCACGTTCACGCTCTTCAAACTTTGATCTTAGGTACTTTATTGTGTTCAAAATCCTCGGTATAAGAACGTGTTCAAGCATGTTAACACGCCGTTTCGTACGTTCAAACTCTATTCCAAGTACTTGTAGCTCCTTCTCTAGCTCTGCAATCGATACCAATAGCTCTAGAACTCGAGCTCTTACACGATATATCGTCAGTGTCTCAGGGGGTAATACTATAGAGTGTTCTTTTGGATAGCTTTTCAATTCAATGAGTGGAGCCCTAACCCCAACTATATTCCTAGTCGCAGCATATACCTCAACACCTGTTGCTAAGGGATTGCTAAGCAGTGACAGCTCCCTATGCCCATAAAATGCGTAAGCTTGACTATACCCCCTGTATGCCAGTTCTAACAGCTCATTAAGCTCTCTACGCATTCTATATAGCTTCTTGACCACGATGAAGAACTCCTGAACTATTAAAGTCAATCTATCCCTTAATATCCTATGTATTCGTCGAGCAACGGCTAGACGTCTACGTAACCTGATCAGCTCTAGTTTTGTAGGTCTCGTAATCCTCAAGAGCTGTCTGCTACTCATAACATTGACTCGCCCGGAGGTGTGATGACAAATGAAACATATAAAGGTTTTCGAGGAGGTATCAGCGGTACAAAGGTTAGAGTTTCGGTGTGGATACAGATAAAGATGATGAGAAGCCGAGCGGCGGAGGTAAAGTGATGAAGAGTGACCCGGAGCTGAGCTGGAATGCAAAAGCGAATGAGCTTATTGAGAAAGCGCTTCAATACAGCGCCGATATAGCAGTGATACTCCTACTCTCAGCTGCTGAAATTGCTGCTTCTGCTATAATAGTATGTTCTAAAGAGCGTAAGCTTAGGACAAATCTATGCAGACTTTCAACTAAGAAGAGGTTGAATCGCGCTCTCTCAATACTTAGGAGGGAGGGATATGTTTCGCATCAGGAGTACTTGCTTATACGCAGGGTTTTGAGGGATCTTCGATGTATTAGGAATTCGATGCTTCATCCAATATGCGTTGAGAGGTGTTCAGAAACAGATCTATCGTCAGCGATTGGTGTTGTTAAGAGGTTCATAGCGTTAGCGGATAGGTACGTTGTTGAGAAGTGTAGGCCCTCAGCTGCCGCTGATTCTGCCATCCGATAGTCCACAACAGGGGTCCACTACATCATCGGCCCGACTCTATGTCTACACCACCCATATGAATACTTTGCGCTACTACTGTAGCGCCTAAACTCTTTGCTACACTGCTAAGCATTTCAGCATCTTTCTCAGTCTTAGCTAGAGCAAGAAATGCTCCACCTCCCCCAGCACCACTCATCTTAGCACCTAACGCTCCAGCTCTTCGAAGAGCATGCACAATGGTGTCGGTCTGTGGGCTCACAACGCCCAGTGCAGATAGCAATCCGTGGTTTATATTCATGAGCTCGCCAAGCTCATCAAGTCTGCATTGCTCTATACACTTCCGCGCTTCCTCAACTACTACGGCTATGAGGTCCATTATTAGCTCAACAACTCTACTATGCTTAGTATAGAGATCCTTGACATGGGATACGAGTTCAGCCGTTGTATACGCTTTATGAGTATAGCCAACAATTAGTGGAAACTTGCACTTGGGCTCTATGGGCTCTACTGACGGTATCCAGGGCTTTATATAGAGCAAGCCTCCGAACGTAACTGTATGGGTGTCCATGGGACTAGCTGCACCCTGAACGCGTTTCTCTGTTTGCCATGCCAGATACGCTATCAACCTCCTAACGTCGTTACTTAGCACCGATACCGCCCCATTTAAGACTAGGCATGCCGTTACGGTACCTACTGAAATAGCTGCTGAAGTTCCTAACCCTACACCTACTGGAAGCGAGCTCTCTATAGCAACGCTATATCCCTTAAACTTAGCTTCAGAGCTCTCCTCACACACCTCTATGGCCTTGATGACGTAGCTAATTACCTTCTTAACGATATCGCTATCAACTTCGCCATTTACGACCTCTGATGCTCTATCATATACAGCCTTACGTAACGGTACATTGATACCCCTAGACTCTATAACTATCGCTTTCTTGTCAAGGGGCTTAACCTCAACCCTTATGTGGAGTGGTAAAGTAGCTGCAATGGCAGGTTTTTGATATACAACAGCATGCTCACCAAATAGCGTTGCCTTAACCGGTACGCGCACTCTAACACTAACCATAGAGAAGAGCCGCCTCAGTGGAGGTTCATGTCATCATACTCAGGGCGGGGCGACAGTACATCATCGGCGTTCGGACTCACTTCTTTCTAGTGGTTGGAGGTAGTGTAATGGAGGTCTCTTGCTCATGAGGAGAGGCAATGCACTTTCCACTCTGGGATACCCCTCAAGCTCCTTCTCTAATAACTCTATCAGCTCTTCAAGCCTCATCGACTTCTGTACGCCTGTCTTACGTATACGCACGTTTACGGTGTTAGTCTTCACCTCCCGATCCCCTACAACCACTACGTACGGTATCCACTCTATCCCTGCATCTCGTATCTTTCTACCTAAGCTCTCATCACGATCGTCAACATCAACTCGTATACCATGCCTCTCCAATGTTTTAGCTATGCTAATCGCGTAATCTACGTGGGCTCTCGATACAGGGATTACCCTTACCTGTATTGGTGAAAGCCATGTAGGTAACGTTGGTGCCTTTCCTTGTGCCTCATCTCTAGCTGCAGTATCGAACACCATGTATATGTACCTCTCTATGGAACCGAGTATAGCTGTGTGTATTATTACGGGGTACCGCTCTTCGCCTTTCTCATCACGGTAACGGATACCGAACCTCCTTGCGTTTCCTACATCAATTTGCCAAGTAGCGATTTCTCTCGGTCTACCAAGCTCGTCAATTATCACATACTCAACGTTTATAACCCAGTAGTATATGCCCGCGGGGTACACAGCTACGAGTACGGGCTTACCTTCGCGTTTAACTAGCTCGACAAGATAGTCAAAGTGCTCTTTGAGAAAGTCTTCAGTGACGTTGTATATAGCTTGGTACTCACGTCCGAGCTTTTTCGCCTCCTCTACGATCTTGTCACGCACCTTCATAGCTATGCTCTTTGCCTCTTCTAAATCGCGTGTTAGTATATGGAGATCAGGCATGTGAAATCTTCTTAGCCTAAAGCCTAAAACGAGTTCGCCACGCTGTTCATACCTATAGCTATCAGCAACCTCAAACATACCTAGAGGTAGATCCTTGTAGCTAAGTACCCAATCCTTGAGTATGGCAAATTGTTGATGACATGCAGCAAAGCGAAGAACAAACCTATCACCATCCATTCTCACCTCATACATACGCTCGCCAAATAATTCTGCATGCTGCCTCACAGGCTCAAGATCTAGACTAAACATGTTAGTTCCTCGTACCCTGAATACCGGTATTCCTAGAGATGTCGCTACACGCCATGAGTATGCTGCAACAGCCTCTACCATTACCGTTGCATGCGGTTCGTATCTCATATGTCCATGGTCAGACGAAGACTCCCACTCAAATCCGAATTTACGGAGGTAATAGTAAACACGGCCTTGTCCACCCTCAATTTCTTTACGAAATACCTCCTTCTCTACTAATAACCTAAACTCATTCTCATTTTCACCGAACTTATACTCCTCTGGCTTTATTAGCTCGCCACGAGGAGTCAAGATGAAGTACTTCTTCTCGATAACTCGTTTCTTCTCACTTACTGGCCTTATCGTTCTTGATAACTCGCTGAGCGGATGACCATAGCAATGGAGTTCGAACTCCTTATACCATCCGAAAGGAGCTCGATGAACCTCTATCCCACGCAGCTTCAGCTCATGTTCCAGTAATTCAAGGGCTTTCATTGCAATGCTAGGTGAAGCTAAGTTAGGTGATAGGTGTGCATATGGGTAGATGACAACGGTAGATGCCTTTACCTTATCCTTAACATTCATAATCTCATTCGCTGCCTCTTTAACGACCTCCTCAATGTTTTTCTCATCTTGTTCCTCAATAGATGTGAAGACTATGAGTGCGTTGGTAAACAATCCTGATTTGCGAGTTTCATCGATAGCCTCAGCAGAGTCTATAGCTTTTTGCACAACTCGGTATCGAAACTTCTCTGCGTGTATAAGCAGCAGCCTCATGGAGTAACACTCGATAATACTAAGGGCATAGCACGACTTTTAATCCCTTGCTGCACATGGATAATGCGCCTCCGTAATGGATATGCTATTTACAGCTCTACGTATGTAGTACTTCAGCTATGTGGGGTATTCCGAAAGTTTTGGGTAGGAGCAGGAGCGTATAAGTATCCCGTAAGCAACGAGTGTAGAAGCGGAGGATGAGAGATGGTGGCTACGAAGACTAAGCCAAAGAGTCTTGAGGAACTGGGTATATCGAGTACCATACTTAGGAAGCTGTATGAAGCTGGTATCACAACAGTCGAAGCTTTAGCAGCTGCAAATGCGCATGAGCTGAGCCAGACGCTAGCTATACCACTACCAACGATACAGAGGCTAATTCTGCAAGCACGTAATGCTCTAGGACTAGGTTTCAAAACAGCGTTAGAGTTGAAGAAGGAGCGTATGAACTTGCCAAAGATTACCACTGGCAGTAAGAACCTTGATAGTCTGCTAGGGGGAGGGATAGAGGTTAAGACGATTACGGAGTTCTTCGGGGAGTACGGCACTGGGAAGACTCAGATATGTCACCAGCTCGCGGTCAACGTTCAGCTGCCTCCGGAGCGCGGAGGCCTGGGTAAGAAGGCGGTCTACATAGACACTGAGGGCACGTTCAGGTGGGAGAGGATAGAGGCGATGGCTAGGGCCCTCGGGCTGGACCCGGACAAGGTGATGGAGAACATATACTACGTGCGCGCTGTAAATAGCGATCACCAGATGGCGGTAGTTGAAGAGCTTAGGGACCTCATACCGAAGGAGAACATAGGGCTTGTCATAGTGGACTCAATAATGGGTCACTTTAGAGCAGAGTACCCAGGTAGAGAGAACTTAGCCGTTAGGCAGCAGAAACTGAATAGACATCTACATCAGCTAATGTCACTAGCTGAGCTATACAATGTTGCCGTTGTCATAACGAACCAGGTTATGGCTAGACCAGACGTATTCTATGGCGATCCGACCATACCTGTTGGAGGTCACGTGCTATACCATGCTCCAGGAGTAAGGATACAGCTGAAGAAGAGCCGTGGAAACAGAAGAATAGCGCGTGTAGTTGACGCTCCACACCTTCCAGAGAGCGAGACAGTATTCGTAATCACCGATGCTGGGATACGAGATCCCGACTAAATAGAGATCATCAATTAGGGTAAGCAACGACCGACATAGCGGTAGCGCCCAGTAATACTGATGATAAGGAGTGCGAGGGTAGCTGCTTGTGGCATGACTTTATTTACCATATACTGCTTTTAAGAGATTTCATAGCCGTATTGTTCATGTCTATAGCAGGCGTATGGGATTGGAGAAAGCGTGAGATAGATCCACGACTATGGATAGCTCCAATAGTGATAGGCATAGTCGTAAACACGTATAGAGCTCTCTACTTTGGAATAAGTGGTTTAGATGTGCTATCAGTAATGCTCGAACTCCTTTTCCTTGTTGTGATAGGATTATTGGTATTCTGTTTAAGAGTCTTGGGCGGAGCTGATCTATTAGCATTAGCGACTTTAGTGGCCCTCTACCCGTTTCCACCAATTCCTTACTACGCATCATCCATATCATTGCTTCGCTATGCATCGCTTTTACCACCTCTCCTCGAAATTCTTACCTACTATAGCTTCGCCATGATTATACTTCTTGTCTATAATGTGCTTAGCAACCTTCGAAGACTTAGAATGTTGAAGCGTATCGATATACCCCTACGTAGAAAGGTTCTATACCTGATATCCGCGAGGATATTAACTCTCGATGAGTTCATGAGTAAGCGCTTCTACTTCCCCGTCTATGTGCCTGGAGTTATTAATAGAAAGAGTTTCAATGTGTATGAAGACGATAGAGAGTGGCGAGAAAGGTTACGTGGGCTAAATGCTGACTACCTCGTTATTGCGTGTTGGGGAATACCCACAGTGTCATTTATAGCAGTTTCGTTGCTGATATACCTCCTACTACGATTCTCACCTCTGGCACTGCTGCTGAGTTTGGTAGTTAAGTGGTGATCGGTGCATGCGTATACTCTGGGCTCCCTGGAGGATAAGCTATGTTACGAAGGCTAATAGCTTAGCTAAGGAGTGTATATTCTGTAGGGCTCTAAACGGTAGTGATGAAGAGCATTTCGTGGTGTATAGGTCTAGTCATAGCATTGCTATGCTCAATCTCTATCCTTACAATAATGCGCATACAATGGTTGCACCTAAAAGGCACGTACCATCACTGGAGCTGCTTAGAGATGAAGAGCTACTCGATCTCTTTAAAACTGTATGCCTTGTTATAGAGGCTTTGAGGAGGGAATACAAACCGCATGGCTTTAACATAGGTATTAACATAGGTCATGTAGCAGGAGCTGGTATAGAAAGCCATATCCACGTACATGTCGTGCCTCGATGGAGTGGAGACACAAACTTTATGCCTATTGTTGCAGGAACTAAGGTGCTTCCTGAAGATCTTAGATCTACATGGAATAGAATTAGAAAAGCCTTAGCAGACTTAACCCACAGATAAATAGTTGTATAGTTGTTATGGAATAGTTTCAGTCTGTGGATGATGAGGGTGCGCGGAATGAATAGTTGATGATGTTGATTAACCCGGTCTGACAAACGCATCTTAACACCTTGCCTAGATCAAAACAATTATTACCGCTTGTGACAAGTATATAGTTTTGAACAGTAATTCGGACTGAAGTTAAATCGCTTGTACCTATATCTAAATCCTAACACTACATTGGCGTGTAGCTCTGGTTAATACCGTCGACACTTACTGTGAAATCTGTGTAGGTGATACTGCATGATGGTGGCAATGGTATCACGAACTCTGCCAGCAAAATGTGGTATTGCGGAGTATACCAGCATGCTTGGTTCAGCACTACGTGAGTTTAACGACATAGAACTGGTATTCTTAGGGAATAGGGAGGAGAAGGAGGGTCTAACAAAACGCTATATCGAGCCATATTCTGGTGTTGAGACCTGGATCTGCTTTTCACGAAATGATACCTTAGAGGGTATAGTCAACTGTGTTAAAGACCTTGTTAGAGAGCGTGGCGTGAATATCGTTCACATACAGCATGAATACGATATCTTCCCAGACAATCGTATGTTCTTGACCCTACTGACCAAGCTCAGGGAGATGGGTACTAAGATCGTTGTGACGATGCATACTGTAGTACACGCTCTAAAAGGACATGAGTATGTTGAGTTTCAGAGGAAGGTTAGTGAGCTTGCTCATGCTATAGTGGTTCACAGCGTTCTTCAAGAGTATGAACTGATTTTACAGGGTGTCGATCCTGAGAAGATACATAGAATCCCTCATGGTACGCTCATAAACCCATTCATTGGGCGTAGCCGATCCGAGCTTCTAAAAACGCTTGGTATAAACGAAGCTATTGACGATGCATCGATACTTATAACCACCCCTGGCTTCATACGTAGCGACAAAGGTTTAACATTACTGTTAAAGGCCTTTAACGAGGTTCGGAAGCGCTATAACGCAACTCTCGTCCTTATGGGAACACCACAGCACGATGGTAAGCAGTATCTTGCAGAGCTATTGAATGATCTGCATTCGCTCAAAGACGTTGTGTTCGTAAATAGGTTTCTAAACCGTGAGGAGTTGTTGAAATTGTTGGCTGCTATAGATGTAGCTGTGTTTCCATATAGAGATGAGTTGCATATAGGTGTCAGTGGAGCTTTTCATATGGCCATAGGTAGTCGCAAAGCTGTTGTATGCTCAAAAGCACCCAGACTCATTGAATGTCATGAATACGCACCAGAGCTTACGGTACAGACACTTGATGCCCACGACATTGCTAAGAAGATTGAGATGGTTATTGAGAATCCAAAGATCGTTAACGAAGCTGTTGAAAGGCTGTGGAGGTATGCTCTCAACACTAGCTGGCACAACATAGCTCGGCTTCATCGTAAACTATACTATGAAGTCCTTGAGCTATGAGTATAGAACTCCGGTTACTCTATCAGCTGAGAGCCCTACATCACTTATCAGATTTGCTACATCTCATCACTATGCTACACACTATCTTAGCTGAAATATAAGTTTAGGATACAGGTCTTGAGTACCACGGCATTCTCCAGTCGTGCGTTATGGCCATCGTAGAAACACGCGGTATTATGGGAAAGAGTCTCTTATGCTCATTGGCGTGAACACGCTTAACAATCGATGCCACGATATCCCTGTCTATACCGAGGTCATTAGCTATGTCGTCGATGTTCATTCTAAGATCTACGTACCTATATAGTATGGCATCAATGACCTCATACTTTACCCCCAGCTCCTCTTCAGCTAACTGACCTGGCCATAATCGTGGACTACTGGGTTTAGTAAGTATCTTCTCTGGTACTCCAAGTCTACGTCCAAGCTCTCTAACCTGTGTTTTGTATACATCTCCTAGGGGTAGAACATCTACCCCGCCATCACCATACTTTGTGAAGTATCCTAAAAGAATCTCACTTTTATCCCCAGTTCCCATGACTAGAAGTCCATGTTTGTTCGCATAATAGTAGAGGATACTCATTCTTATACGCGCTCTCAAGTTTCCTGTAGCAATCTTGTGTTCTTTGTCAAAGAAGGGTACATACTTAGCATATGCGTCCACTATGTCAGCGATGTCTATCACTATGTACTCCACACCAAGATTCTCGGCAAGAGAGATAGCATCGTTAACGTCTTCCGTTGGTGTAGTTTCACGATCCGGCATTATCAACACCTTAACCTTATCCTTCCCCAGCGCATGAACAGCTAGGGTAAGCGTTACCGAAGAATCCACGCCTCCGCTCAACCCCATGACAAAGCCCTTGGCTTCGGTCTTGATAAGTACGTCTTTTAGGAATTGTGAGATTCTCGTGATTGCGTAGTCGTAATCGAGTGGTGGGGGCTCAATACGCATAATTACCACCTCCTATAGCTAAATGCTAACGAGGTGTAGTACTTGAGTCTTAGAGTGGCGCTTGCACAGCTTGAGCCTGTTCCAGCATCTATCGAGAGCAACTTGGATAAGATCTACAAAGTTGTCAGGGAATACCAAGCTGATCTGTATGTATTTCCTGAGCTGTTCTTAACGGGCTATACATCGCGAGACCTTCTCTACAGAATCTCACAGGAGCT
>DQTV01000042.1 GCA_015662595.1 Ignisphaera aggregans | reverse complement strand
TAACGACATTGTTTAGAGCTTTGATTAGTGGTGAAAGCCAGGTTGAGGGATGTAGAAGCTTAGCGGTAAACAGAAATGCTGCTAATACTAGCTCGCGAGGATCGATAGTGTATGGATTTCTCAGTACCTCGACTACGCTCGTACCCCGATACTTAGAGCCTTCAACAACTATGAAACAGTTCCTATCGTTTTCACAAAGCATATTCACCAAAGCCATGAGAATCCTCAGATATTCATGGCTAACGCTAGAGGATAGAACCTGGTTAAGGAATATAGAGCCATCACCAATAACCACAATCCTAATACGCTCTACCTCCTCATAAACAGCCACTGAAATATTGTTAGCCTCTACAACACCTTCTGGTGTATATAGTAAGGCTCTCAAAACTCTTCCCAAAACCCTATCCCCTCCCTGAACAGCTGATGCAATATCTAGAATTAGCTTAGCTCTAACGCTATCGATAGTGAATAGCGCTTGTGGATAGGGTTCATAATTACTGGGATCGAGGACTATGTATCCCAGAATCCTAATGTTGGAGCCTATGGCTTTGAGAAGAGCGTTAGATATAGTGGTTCATCAGCTATTAGAAGAGCTGGTCTACGACACTTAAGAAGCTCAGCAACAATCTTCCGAACATCGTTAGCACTATACTCTAGCTCAGGGGATATCGATATGTATAGACAGTGATCTACGTTCTTAGGGATGTGCAGATTCTCGATACTAAACACTGCTATTGTTGCTGGATATCGCTGTTTTAACTGCTGTAGAAAGCCGTATGTTCCTAGAATACCTACGTTAGCTGGTGAAGCTCCTCTAAACATGTATGGGTATGGAGGTCCCTTCTCCATAAGGGCTATGATGGCTATGAAGATGAGCATAGCGGTTACAGCTACTGAAACAAGGCTAAGCTTTCTCAATGCTCCTCACGCTCACCACGCTCAATACCATAGATATAGGCTGACAGTCTAAACATGTAAAGAGCGCCAGATAGAAGTGAGAAGCCTATGAGTGCTGATAGAAGGGATGTAGCTATCATTGCGTGTTCCATATAGCCCACAGACCATATGAAGAACATTGCTGATAGTATGAAGAGCGCAACACCGATAGCCAGGTAGATGTATAGCTTCAGACTTAGCTTCATGGCGCTACACCGACTAGCTGTAGGAGTGCATTCAGTACATAGAAGAAGAGTAGGTAATAGCCGGTATACACACGCTCTACGAGTTTGCTTAGCGTATCTATATCAGGGTTGAGTAGTGCGTAAACCACATCCCCTGCTTTCTGAAGGGTTAGAGTAACGCTAGCTCCATAGATTGCTATGAGCATGGTGAGTGAAGCTATGAGTACACGCTTAACGTTACCAACGAGAAGATCTACAGATATCGTCTTGATGGCTAGGGATACGAGGATGAATATGGTTATCGCAATAACTGCTCTGATGACTATGCTCTCTAAAACCGATACAAAGGGTAGATACTCTTTCAGTAGCGGAAGTACTACGCTGTATAGAACTGCGTATAGTGGTGGTGCTACAAAGCTGGATACGATAACTGATTGAAGGGTTTGAAGTGGTGTAGATATAACCACGTCTATATCTCTTCGAGACGTTAGGACGTTAAGTGCCACTCTCTTTGATGGGTATAGGAAGAGCGATACGATATCGAATCCCTCTACAATCAACCTGTAGAATAGCTTAATCAGCACTAGAGCTATGGCTATCTGGACAAGGGGATTGCTAAATAGAAGTGATAGAATGTGATTCCCACCTACGCCCATCCCCAAAGCCTTCATGGCCATGATGAACTGCGTTACGTAGGTAGCTACAACAATACACAGCATAGACATACCTATACAGAGCGTAGCTATGGATATCAACGCTAAGACCCTTCGACGATACTTAACGTACTTCATCTGCTCCTCTCGGTATACGCTCTTAACATGATCCATAACCAGCATCGCTATCAACCCCACTATGCTCTGAAACGAGACTAGGGTTCCTGCACTACCCTTGGCTATGGCTAGTAGGGTAAGGGATACTACGTAGAGTAGAGGAGATGCCGTTACAACTGTGGCTATAGCCACTACTGACGCTACTAACGTGAGGATGTTCATTATTGCAGAGGATGGGGTAAGCAACAGCGTTTCAAAGCCTTTGAAAAGCTGTGTACCGTACCTAAGGAGAAAGTCCATGCATTCCCATAGAATGAGTAGAGATATGATCCTCGGAATAACTTCAAACAGAATCCTCATCCTCATAAACTACGCACCAGCTCTCGATAAGCCCTCTCAACCCTTTCAATAACCTCACTCTCATCAACACCACCAAAACGAACAGCTTCGTATCCCCGTGTAACCTCTTCAAAGTGTGTATACGATGAACCAAGTCTATCCTTAACAGCTTCGAGGTACTCTCTATGCGTCACCACATCGCTCTTAACAACTCCAGTAACCCCAGACACTCTCTCAACAGCACGCCAGTACAGCTCAACAACTCTAGGCATTCTCTCCGAAGCTATGGCCAGACCTTCTCTACGCAGTGTAGAGAACGTTCTTAGACCTCTCAGCACTCTCCTTACCGACGATGATATCCTGGGAATCGCTATGTAGAGCGCTATGGGTATTGCGATGAATAGCAGTAGGAGGAGTAGGGGCAGCGGTATGTAGCTTAGAGCGAGTTCAGGAAACGTGATTGCCGGAATGTTTAGGGCTAAACCTGGCGATGCTACTGGAATCTCAGGTCGTAACACACTGATATCAGGAACTATGTTCGGAATCTGTGGAAACGATAGCGATAGCCTCCGACTATAGCTAGTAGCTAGAACATCTTTCAACGCTTTAAAAGCTTCCCTATCGAGAGATGTAGCAAGCTCGTGAGCTCCGATCACGTTAGCAAACCTCTTTAAAACCTCGAGAGCTAGCAGATAGTCTTCCGGATCTAGCTTACCATACATAGACCTGATAACGTTGACTACAAACGATAGGTGATCGTGTGGAACATAGCCATACTCATCGTAGTAGTTGATAAGCCTAGTTAGAAGAGCTCGAACTCTAACGTCTTTAACCATATCGATAAGCTCGTTTAGTGAGGTCTTGTTTGCCACGATCTTTCTGATAACCGTAGCCTCCTCACGATCTAGAACACCTGTTTTACTAAGCATCTCTATACTCCTAGCGATCGACCATCTCAGCTCTGGATCCTTCTGAACCTGGGTCAGAGTATCGAAACTCTCCAACCTCTTCAACAGATCTGCTAGAAGTTCTAGTCCCTCTACATCAACACCCTCTATCTCCGGAAATCCAGGCGTATGTCGAGGCCACGACTCAGCGTATAGATGTGTTGAGATGCTCGATACCGATAACAATACTAGGATCAGAAGAGTTGAGATGGGTATGAGCTTCACGGTTTTGGCACCGGTACCTGGTTTAGTACATCCCTAACTACCTGGGATGGTGTAACGCCTTCAATCTCGTACTCTGGCTTGAGTATGATTCTATGGATAAGAGCTGGCTCAGCTACAGCCTTAACATCATCTGGAATAACGTAGCTTCTACCCTCTAGGTAAGCCCATGCACGAGCTAGTCTAAGTATAGCTATTCCAGCACGTGGAGAACCACCCAACTTAACTGCGGGGTGTCTACGTGTCGCCTCAACAATCGACGCTATGTAGTCGATTATCGAGTCGTCTACACGAACCTTCTTAGCCTCCTCAATAGCTCTAACAACGTCTTCTCTAGAGACTACAGGCTTTAGACTTTCAATCGCTTCCTCAATCTCATCAATCCTACGAAGCAGATCCCTAAACCCTTTAGGACTGGGATACCCCGTCTCTATCTTGATCAAAAACCTATCGAGCTGAGCTTCTGGTAGTGGAAACGTACCCTCCATCTCTATAGGGTTCTGCGTAGCTATCACTATGAAAGGCTCTTCAAGTTTAAACGTATTGCCCTC
>DQTV01000089.1 GCA_015662595.1 Ignisphaera aggregans | reverse complement strand
GCTCCATAGCCACACACCGTAGCATCGTATCTCCTTATCAGCTTAAGGAATCCCTGTGTATCGAGCTCAACTATCTTCTTAATGAACTCTAGATCTAGATCTCTTACCCTAGACGCAATGTTCTCCCTAAAGAGTACGTAGCCATACGCAGGCCCATGATGTGTAAAGTCTGACGATGCTATAACAAGCACCTCCCTGTTTAGAGCCTTAGCCGTTTTGAGAATTGCCTGTGCTACCTCATGTGCTTCAACGTAGCTAATATCCTTGACGACTATCGGTACGAGCTTAAACCCGTTCTTCAACACGTACTGTAGGAAGGGTAGCTGAACCTCTACCGAGTGCTCTCTTGCATGAGCGAGCTGATCCTCGCTAAGATTTGGGTAGAACTCCTTCAGCTTCGCTATAAACTCCGTATCCACCTCCACTTCACCAAGAGGTGTAGCCCATCTACTGTATATCGAGGTCGTAGTCACGAT
Source organism: Ignisphaera aggregans (assembly GCA_015662595.1). Classification (GTDB taxonomy): domain Archaea; phylum Thermoproteota; class Thermoprotei_A; order Sulfolobales; family Ignisphaeraceae; genus SZUA-1435. Next base: position 2,629 of record DQTV01000089.1, on the reverse strand, counting down.
ACCTCCATACCCAGTGTGGTTGGAGCCCATGATCACGACCGTGTCCACATGCTCAACGGCTTCACCAATCTCCTTGTACAGCCATGCAGCACAGGGACCTGAGAACGCGTATCCAGCGTGTGGTGCGACACCGCCGATCACGGCCTTAATCTTCGCCTTAGCACCTCTCTTAGGTAGAGAACCGGGTCCCAGCCTAGAGTCGGTAAAGCACCTCTCTAACTCCCTCATCAGAGAAGATCTATCGATGGGGTAGAAGCCCCATAGAGCAGCCTGAGGCTGACGAACCGCCACGGTATCACCTCGTACATAGAGAGCTATTAACGCTGTAAAAAGAGTAGGTGTTCGAGGAAACGTTAAGGTGCTAATCGTGAACGTGATAATGCTTACACTGGTGCTGATAGCGATAGCTTTTCTACTCATTGTATGCGGAATGGCACTTCTGATATTATCAAGTATGAGGAGGGGTGGAGAAGTTAGAGCTGAGGGTGGTGGAGTAGTCATCGTTGGTCCGCTACCCATAGTATTTGGGACTAGTGAGCGTATCGCTAAGGGATTGATACTCCTTGCAATGCTGTTGATGGTTATTGTACTGGCTGTATTTCTAATACTTAGTGGGGTGGTAAGGTGGTAGACTACATACGCCTAGGCTTTGCACTGATATTTCTAGGGATAGCGTTAGCGTTCATAGCAGCACTGTTACCAGCAATAGCTATCCCATTAACGTGGCCTCTACAACCGGGAGAAGCCATGCCTACACCAACGACCAGAACAGGAGGTGGTGTAGGTGGATGCATTCTCCTCTTCTTCGTACCGATATGCTTTGGCTATGGCGTGGGGCACCTACCCATAACGCTAGTCATAGTCTCACTAATACTAGCCGCCGTCGTTGCCCTGATAGCATACTTCACACTTCGATACCTTGTTCCCAAACCTAGAATCGGTGGCAGTCCCTGAGAATGCTGAGAATGTGTTATTCACGCGCCCGACTGTCTCCGCCTCACCCAACCCGCTCTCGCGGGTGTCAGCGGAGAGGGGCGGGCAGTAATTAGCTACGTCTCTAGGGGTAAAAGCGTTACCGCAATACTCACGGAGCATCAGCTTAAGCAGCTTATCACCGTTACCCAAGTACTTTGCATTTCGTAACACATACACCTCTCGATCCTTGATAACCATGATACCTACGTAGGTATCGATCTTTCTCAAAGCCCATGCATAGAACATATACGGAATTGCAATGAATAGATAGTCGGCTAACTCAGCTCGTCGCATAAGCTGTCTATAAACCTTTATCCGTGGACGCCTCTTAACTTCGACTATATAGACGCTGGTAACGTCATAGCCACGCTCTAGAGCTAGAACATCAATTTCAACACCACCAACAACAATGTTCCTATACACAGTAAACCCAGCACTACTCAATCTATAGGCAACGAGCTCCGTAAGCTCACGCTCAGTAACAGATATGTAACCGGATGGCAGAGCCCCATCCAACTCTTTCAAACTCAGAAGATATATACTACGCACTTAGCGACGCTGCATACAGTTAAGGAACTTGAACTACCAATTACGTCAGGATCTAACGCAGAGTATATAAATCGATATAAGTGCTCTGTGTAGGTATTACCGATATAAAGCTATTGCATGTAGACCACGCGTAGGCAATGGTAGTACTACGACAGCTAGTGGGAAATATGCTTAGAGCTGAGTATACTGACGTGGATGCTAGACCCCTCTCCTAGGTGCTAGGTATATAGCCTAACAGGGGTCCGGGCCCACGTAGCCCTCAAGGGTATAAAGCCCTTGGGGGTTGCGTGGGTCTGGATCCTTGTTGGGCTATATACCTAGCACCTAGGAGAGGGGGGCAAAATTATTGTCTATTCGCTGCCCCTTTCGTTCTCAAGGCTTGCAAACCTTGGTCACAGAATCTGCTCAATGTCGTAGCTGTGGCTAAGCTCATCACTGCCCTGAGTAGTTAAAGCTTTGGGCTCACTATCGACACATCATAGAACCTTCATACCCACGTTTGGTAATATCTAACAGCGTTGGATACCGACAATGAGTATACCAAGCTAAGCCACGCTTTAGAGCCTCTCAAGAAACTCTATATCTTCTGGCGATAGCCTCCAACCCATTGCCTCACTGAACTCTTTTATACGCTCCTTACGCTCACTTTTAGGAATAGCAACAACTCGTGGGTGTGAGATTAGGTAGTTGAGCGCTATCTGAACCGGTGTCTTACCGTACTTGGCTGCTAACTGAATTAGCTGTGGAACTGTGTTAACGGCTCCACGCTCTATGGGTGTATAGGCTTGCAGTGTTACTCCGTTCTCTATACAGAATGGTAGTAGATCGCGTTCAACCTTCTTATCGAGAACACTATACTTAACCTGGTTCAGAACGATCTCATACTTCTTCACAGACTCTATGGCTTCCTTAAGCTCACTCTTCTTGAAGTTGCTCACACCTATGTACCTAGCAAGACCGCGCTCAGCAATTGCTTCCAAAGCCCGTATCTGGATATGTATCGGTACGACATCGCTTGGCCAGTGTATCAGTATGAGATCTACATAGCTTACACCTAGACGCTTAACAGATTGTTCAGCTGCTCTCACAGCCGTTTCCGGATCCG
>DQTV01000113.1 GCA_015662595.1 Ignisphaera aggregans | reverse complement strand
TGGCGCCGGGGGCGGGATTTGAACCCGCGCGGGGCGTTGCCCCACCGGCTCTCCAGGCCGGCCCCTTAGACCGCTCGGGCACCCCGGCACCGCAACTATGTTTAGGCTCCCGAGGAAATCTTAAGGTTGGAACCGCTAAAATAGTTATTGTACGCTCACTTTCTACGGATCTCAATCTCTATATACACGTTCTCCGGTACTCTAACCCTCATTATCTGCCTCATAACATGCTCATCAGCTTCTATATCTATCAACCTTTTATGAATTCTCATCTCCCATTTGTCCCATACCTTAGACCCCTCACCATGCGTAGGTCTGAGGGTTGGTACGATAAGCTTCTTTGTTGGCAAAGGTACTGGACCTCGAATTCGAACACCTGCGCGCTTAGCTATCTCCACAATCTGTGAAACGACATAATTTAGGTTGTTTATGTCTGTACTCCACAACCTTATCCTCGCAATAGTTGGCACAGCCGATCACCTTTCCCATGCATGTGTAGCTAAGTAAGAGGCACTTAATAACTTTATGGAGTATAGTAACGAGGATGTGGATGTCTAGAACACTGGATGCGAAGCCTGAATCAAAAATTGGAGTGTAAATAAATGTAAATAGTTGTGGTGATGTGCGCTGCTTACTTCTTTCGTATCTCTACCTTCATTGGCTTAACGTCTATGACCACACCAATGCCTACAGTCTTGCCCATGTCTCTCATAGCGAATCGTCCTAGCTGTGGGAACTCACTGAACTTCTCTATGACCATAGGTTTGATGGGCTTGAACTTGACTACAGCTATATCGCCCATCTTTATGAATGGTGGGTTCTTCTCGATTACCTGACCAGTTCTAGGATCTAACTTCGCGACAATCTCTGTGATCCTACAAGCAATGCTCGCAGTATGTGCGTGAATCACTGGTGTGTAGCCAGGTGCTATAGCTGTTGGGTGCCAGACTATCATTACTCTAGCTGTGAACTCCTCAGCTACTGTTGGTGGTGCGTCTAGGTGTCCTGCAACATCACCACGCCTTATCTGCTCCTTAGACACACCACGTACGTTGAAACCGATGTTGTCTCCGGGAACAGCCTTTTCAATCCTCTGGTGATGCATCTCAATGCTACGTACTTCACCTGTGACTCCGGGTGGCATGAACACAACAGTGTCGCCAACCTTGAGAACTCCGCTTTCAACTCTGCCTACAGGTACTGTACCAACACCTGAGATGACGAATACCTCTGATATCGGTATCCTGAGTGGCTTGTCTATCGGCTTCGGAGGCTCCTTTACGCAGTCTAAGGCTTCTAGCAGCGTCCTAGCACCGTTCAATCCGTACTTCTTCTTTATCTCAGCAATCTTCTGCTCGTTCCACCAAGCCATGTTGGGACTAGGCTCGATTAGGTTCTCACCAGTCCAGCCAGAAACAGGGACAATCCATACGTTGTCTAGCTTGTAGCCCACAGCCTTCAGGAACTTAGTCAGGACCTCAACTATCTCCATAAACCTCTTCTCTGAGTATGGAGGCTCAGTGATATCCATTTTCGATATCGCTATAATCATCTGGTCTATGCCCATGGTCTTAGCTAGTAGTATATGTTCACGTGTCTGTCCCTCTGGGCTCATACCAGCCTCGAACTCACCCTTCTTAGCAGATACAACGAGAATAGCCACATCTGCTTGGCTAGCACCAGTAATCATGTTCTTTACGAAGTCTCGGTGTCCCGGAGCATCTATGATCGTGTAGTAGTACTTCTTCGTCTCGAACTTTCTGTAGGCAAGCGTAATCGTTAGACCACGTTCTCGCTCTTCCTTAAGTCTATCGAGTATCCATGCATATTTCTCGCTTTCCTTTCCTGCCTTTTGAGCTGCCTCAAGAACCTCCTTCCATGTCTTCTCATCAACCGCTCCCAGCATTAATGGCATGTGTCCTATTAGTGTGCTCTTACCGTGGTCTACGTGGCCTATGATTACAACGTTCAGATGTGGCTTGGTGCTCATAGTCTTTCTACCTCATACACCAGACCTACACATACACTTGGTGTCAGGATCAAGTGGTTAGGTAGAACTTATAAGTGTATATCTCCATAGCTGAGTATCGTAACAAAACACCCTGGATAAGAATCGCAATCTCTCCTTTACCTAGAGCTAAGCGCTATTCTCTCTATCTCTTCCTTCCTCTGTATCGCATAGCTCTTCGGGTCATTGTTGGCTGCCGCTATGATTTCGTCAGCAAGACATTCCTCAATAGGTTTCAGCGATCTGAATGCACAGTGAAAGGCTCCCTCAGTAATGTGCCTTATAGCTAAGTCAACACGTCTCATGGGCGACACATCCACAGCTACATGATACACTATACCTCCATACATAATCCTAGTAGTCTCCTCCCTCGGAGCAGCATTCTCTAACGCTCTAACGAATACTTGTAAGGGATTTTCGCGAAGCTTAACGTAAATTAGGTCAAATGCATTCTTTACGATATTATATGCAAGATGCTTTTTCCCAGTGTTCTTGGCCTTTCTCATCAACCTATTTATTAATCTTTCAACAATCGGTACCTCTGCCTTACCGAAGCGCCTCTTTTCGTGTCTACCACCTGTATGGGGTAGGAATACAGGTTTCAGCGAAATGTACTTCTTCAGACTTGGATCGCGAACTACCACACCTTTGTAACTCCACTTACCAAACAATTTGATGTCGTCTAGCGAGACTATGATATCTAGCAGACGAGTCTCACTCAATGTGTTCACCTAAGGGGCTTCTGCTTCCTTCCCCTTATCAACTCGGTCAGCGCAACACCATTGACGAGCACAACTTTGTATCTGACGCCAGGTATGTCGCCCATCGATCTACCTCTCGAACCTCCTATACCTACTATTATCACCTCATCATGTTCATCAATAAAGTTTAGACCTCCATCGTACGGCACGAAAGCTGTAACCACCTTACCATTCTTTACTAGCTGAACGCGTACACACTTACGAACGCCAGCATTTGGCTGTCGCGCTTCTACACCAACTTTCTCTAACACAATTCCTCGAGCCATAGGCGCTCCTTCGAGAGGGTCGTACTTCTCCTTCAGTCTGAGCATCCTTACCCTGAACTCACGCTGACTCCACCTAAACTTCAACCTCTTCTTCTTTAACTTTCTAGCGGCGAACAGACCTGCCGGCGCTTTCTTTCCTGGCATCTATCTCACCACAACGCCATAGCTTGCTAAACTTGTATCTCACTTAAATGCATACTAGCACTATGCCAAGCTACACTATCACAATAGTGTCTATGTTGTAGTACCTCTTGAGGACCAGCCTAGCCTTAGCAACGTTCTTACCGTTTTTACCGATGGCAATCCCCTTATCCTTAGGATCGACAGTGACATACAGTATCCTCTTTCCCATAGGCGACGTTACAAGTTTTATCCCTATCACCCTAGCAGGCATGAATATGTTCTTGACGAAATCCTCTAAATTCTCTGCCCATTCAACAACCTCAACATTCTTACCCAGTAACTTACTAAGCTGACGTACATTGCTTCCCCTACGACCTATTGCTTGAGCTGAGCGCCCTGCATCAACAATGAATACTATGGCGTTGCGCTCCTCATCTATTATACAGTCTCGTGGAGCAACACCTGTAATATCGTTGAATAGCGTCATGTATCGTAGCTCTTCCATAGTCAGTTTGACATTGGATTCAGGTTTTACATCTGTTGGTTTAGAGGGTATGGACACTCAACTCTCACCTTTTCGATGCATATGCGATTAAGAGTTCGAGTGGGACTTGTCCAGGATCTATAATTCCCATCATAGCTACCGAAAAAGGTTTACCTATAGCTGTACCCAAATCGTAATTTGTTCCCGGAAAGATTATTATTGGTACGCCTGAAAGCTTTGCGTAGTACTCCAGATCACTTTTCAGGTTTGCAGGTAGATTAGAGGCTGCAACTACCACCTTAACCTTCCCGAGCTTCACATACTTTAACGTCTTTCTACTACCGATGATCACACGCCCAGTTCTCATTACATGTCTCAACACTACCTCGAGAGGCGGTAAGCTCATTGCGACCACCTAGATCACTGAAATGAGCTCTCTTTTAGGTATGGGTTATAAACGAGCTTGATCCTACCCGTACCTACGGGTATGTAGCCTCCAACAATAACGCTCTCAGCCACACCCTGAAGCTCATCAACTTCGCCTCGCGATGCTGCGTCTACAAGCTGTTTCACAGTGACCTCGAATGCTGCACGAGCAAGCACACTCGGCTTTTCTCCTGCAACTCCATGTCTACCTATTTGTTTAACTGTCCCTGTTCGCGTCATCATATCGGCAACCAACATCACATGTCGTATATCGACATCTAGACCTTGCTCCTCTAGCACACTCATTATCTCCTCTATAAGCAGTGCACGAGCTGCCTCTATGCCTAGAACCTCTTCTACCTCCTTTATGTTATTCGTTCTAACTTTCCTGTAATCAACGCCCTTGACCTTCATAACCTCGGCTAAGTTACTCCCTTCACAGACTAGAACGTACTCATCACCACGCCTCTGGATTATGACTTTGTTAATGCCCTTGATACCCTTGATCTTCATCTTTAAGATCCTGTCCCTTAACTTTTCAATCTTTGATGGGTCTATACCTTCCTCAAACTGTATCACTATCTCATTTGGATTCCTCTCACTTATCACCACACGTGCTTTCTTAGTTCTCAGCTTTTCTAAGACCTTCTTAACATCTTCAATTGTCAGTCCCTTATCGGCGAGCATTTCTGGATCGAGTTCGATTATGACCGCGTTATTGAATATATCGACATCTACGCGAAGAGTTACATTTTCAATTCTTGTAAGCTCTATCTCTCTAGCTATTGCAGCCGCTTTCTCACGATCATATTTGTGCTCTTCATCGAGATATACGTACATTAGAGGCGTTGAGGGTGTTTTCCTTGCATCTACGAGCTCTATAAGCCTTGGAAGACCTAGGGTAACGTTTAGTTCTCTAACGCCTGCGTAGTGGAACGTTCTCAGCGTCATTTGTGTACTTGGCTCACCGATACTCTGTGCAGCAACGGTCCCCACAGGTTCTCCCGGATCGATTATGTTGTTCTCATACTCTTCAACAATCATCTCCAATATCTTCTCAAGCTCCTCTCTAGTTAGCGTGTATTTCTTCAGTACGTTCTTAGCGTCCTCTACTATCTTAGCTGGGACGCGGCCACGAAGACGCTCCTCAATCAGTTTCTCAAGCTCAGTAACCTCACTCACATCTTCCACCCCACTACACGCTCAACTATACGCTCGATATTCACAGCCTTTCCATGAGCAGCGCGCATCAGGTCTATACCATCTTCACCATATACGAACTGGACTATTGAGCCGTCAGCCGCTCTCACAGTACCGTCGTACTCAACGTATAGATCCTGAAGTGCGTTGATTAGCCTACGCTGCATATAACCGCTCTGCGAAGTTCTGACAGCCGTATCCACTAGACCCTCTCTACCGCCTGCAGCATGGAAGAACATTTCTGTGGGTGAGAGTCCGCTGAAGAAACTATTGACGACGAATCCTCGTGCAAGCGGACCTAGATCATCTCTTTCATAGTGTGGTAATGGTCTACCCATATAGCCTCTCCATATTCGCTCACCACGAACAGTCATTTGGCCTAGCGATGCTGCCATCTGTGTCAGGTTGAGTATGTTACCTCTAGCGCCTGTACGCGCCATTACGAATGCATAGTTAAACGGGTCTAAGTATTTCGCAGCCGCCTCACCTGCCCTATCTCTGGCTTCAGCTAGAACCTCAAGTATTTTGATCTCTAACGTCTCCTCAAGTGTTCTACCGGGTATCAGCTCCAGCTCTCCATTCAGATACATCTTTACTAGTTCTTGAACACGCTTAAATGCCTCCATAAGAATCTCGTTTATCTCCTTCTTAGCCTCATCAGGTATGGAGACATCGTCTAACCTCATTGTAAATCCTCGCTTCTCTAGAACCCTTATAAACATCCTGAACAGCCTGTCCATGAACTCCTTAGCATATTCAACACCATACTCCTTGGTTAGCCAGTGGAGGAGATTCTCTTGCTGTTCCGCACCAATAGACTTCTTGTCTAGTACACCTAGGAGAAGCTTACCCTTTCTCACAACAACATATGAATCCCAGAAACACTCTATGTCATCGCATCTCAGATGACCTGCTGAGATGTTGGCACGCCCATGATAGTTGAAGTCTTCAGGTAGGAAGAGACTGATGATCTGTTTTCCAGTCCATAGCTTCTTAGGTGAAAGAATTGCTGGTTCTGGAATCTCGCCAACATAGCCCGCTGCCGCCAACAAATCTACGACGTCTTCCTTCGTCAATAGGACAGACTTGCTCGTCAATATGTACGCTCCACTTATATAGTCCTGAATAGCCCCTATTATCATCCCTCCATAACGTGGCGTTAGTATGTGGTTCTGAACTAGTAGAAGGACTCGCGCCTCTGCCCTAGCCTCTTCAGTTTGCGGTACGTGGAGATTCATCTCGTCTCCATCGAAGTCCGCGTTGTATGGTGGACACACAGCTAAGTGTAGCCTGAAGGTTTTACCCGGCAACACTTTCACTATGTGTCCCATCATAGACATCCTATGTAGTGAAGGCTGCCTATTGAACAGTACTATATCTCCATCCTTTAGATGGCGCTCAACAATCCATCCGGGTGCTAAAGACTCAGCAATGCTCTTCCTATCCTTGACGTACCTAAGGTCTAGCCTTCGACCATCAGCGGTAATTACGTAGTTGGCGCCAGGCCACTTATTAGGCCCGTTCAATACATACTTCCTGAGTTCATCTATATTCCATGGAGTTACACGCTCCGGTACTGTGAGCACCTTAGCCACGTCTATCGGAACGCCAACTTCATTGATGCTTAAGTACGGATCTGGGCTTATGACAGTCCTTGCGGAGAAGTCAACACGTTTACCAGAGAGGTTGCCACGAAATCTACCCTCCTTACCCTTTAACCTCTGTGCTAACGTCTTTAATGGTCTTCCAGAACGATGCTTTGCTGGAGGTACACCTGGAACCTCATTATCTAGGTACGTCGTTACATGATACTGTAGGAGCTCCCATAGGTCCTCAATTATTATCTGTGGCGCACCAGCTGCAATATGCTCCCTCAATCTCTCATTAGTACGCACTATATCGACCAGCTTATGCGTTAGGTCATCTTCAGAACGAACTCCGGTCTCAACCAATATTGATGGCCTCATAGTTGTTGGCGGAACCGGTAGCACCGTCAATACCATCCACTCAGGGCGAGCGTCTTTAGGATCGTATCCTATGAGCTCAAGATCTTCGTCAGGAATTCTCTCAAGTCTACTCCTAATAGTTATCGGATTGAGACGTGTCATCTCTTTTCGATCTTCACTAACCTCGTAAAATGTAGTTGGCTTCTCAAGCTTTATCTTAGGCTGCTTCGCTCCACAGTGAGGACATACACTCATCTTTATCGCTTTTCGCTTAAGATATTCAGCAAACCGAGTTGCTAAGAGTGGGTATCTCTCACGTAGCTTCCTAAGGTATGTCCTGTACCTCTCCATTTCGTTTGGAGGCAACTTAACACGTGAGCACTTTGCACATATGGCTCGAAGAATATCGTAAATGTGTCTAACGAACAAAACGTTGATTACTGGCAATGCAAGCTCTATGTGACCAAAGTGACCCGGGCATGCACGCATTGTATTGCCACAGACGGGGCACGTTTGGCCTGGCTCTATGGCACCGAGACGTGGATCCATCACCGAGCCGCTAATCGGCGTACCATCCTCATCGTAAGTCTCGGGGGACACTATATTGACGACGGACATGCGTCTAATCTCGTCGGGAGAGAGTATGCCGAACTTTATAGCCTTGATGAACTTCTCTCCAGACGACATAGACATGCTTTTAGCCCCCGTTTCACTTCTTACCCTCTGTCAACGCCTTGAACTTATCCTCCAGGATTAGTCTAGGCTTAACTCCCATGCTCATCATCTCCTGAAGCAGTAGCTTAAATGCGTATGGGACGACAACTGGGTGTAGCACACCTTTGTCTCCATGTATCGGACATTCATACACATTCTTTCGTCTATTGAACCAGCCTATGAATCCACATAACTCACATACGTATATCACTGTCTTATCCGAGCTTTCAAGCATTCTCTCCCTCAATAATGCTGAAGCTCCATGCCCTATGAGGGTGTCTCGCTCCATCTCACCGAATCGTAGTCCTCCTTCACGCGCTCTACCCTCAGTGGGTTGTCTAGTCAACAGCTGGACTGGTCCTCTCGCTCTTGCATGCATCTTGTCTGCCACCATATGGTGTAGCTTCTGGTAATACACAATGCCTATGAATATCGGGTTCCCTATGAGTTCACCATTTCTACCATCGTACATAGGCTCTGTACCATCTAGAGGATAGCCAAACAGTAGCAGCTGTTTTTTCAAATCCTCAATGCTTTCTTCAAAGAATGGTGTGCCATCAACGAACTTGCCTCGCAATGCAGCTACTTTACCAGCTATACTCTCCATGAGCTGACCCAGCGTCATTCTAGATGGGAGAGCATGCGGATTTATTATCAGGTCTGGCGTTATCCCCTCAACTGTGTAGGGCATGTCGTATTGCGGTATCAATATCCCTATAACTCCTTTCTGACCATGTCTTGAAGCGAATTTGTCACCGATCTCTGGTATCCTTAGATCTCGTACTCTCACCTTCACTAGCTTATGTCCTTCGGCTGTGGTTGTAAGCATGACCATGTCGACCCAGCCGCTTTCGCCGTGCCTCATGGTTACGGAGGTATCCTTTCTCCGCTGAGCGAGAATTCCATAACCTCTATACTCCTCAACGAAACGCGGAGGACTAGTCTTACCTATAAGCACCTCTCCTCCCTTAACAAACACCTCGACCCTCACAATGCCATCGCTATCAAGCTTAGCGTATGCGTCCTTACCCCTATAGCCTAACACTTTAGCATCCGGAATCTCTATCCTATCCTCTTGACCTCCTGCATACTTCACCTCTTCAGTACTATACGTGCGGAAGAAGGTCGATCTGGCTAGCCCACGATCTACCGACGACTTGTTCATAATAACGGCGTCCTCCATGTTATAGCCGGTATAGCTCATAACAGCGACAACCATGTTCTGTCCTGCGGGTCTATCGTTGTATCCTAGGATACTCAGCGCTCTCGTTTGAACTAGCGGTAGCTGTGGATAGTGGAGTAGGTGTGCTCTGGAATCAAAGCGTAACATGAAGTTAGCTGCGTAGAAGCCAAGTGCTTGTTTCACCATTGCTGACTGGTATGTGTTTCGTGGCGACTGATTATGCTCAGCATACGGAATTGTGGAGGCGGCTGCACCTAATATGGCGTGTGGCCATATTTCAACGTGCGTAGTGCTGGGGGTTATCTCGCTTGGGTTAAGAGCTAT
>DQTV01000111.1 GCA_015662595.1 Ignisphaera aggregans | reverse complement strand
GGTAAGTAATGACCTTGGATGGCATATTCGATAGGTCTAGCAACGCAAATGTTCGATACTTTCTAAGTAAATCTTTGGCTTCCTCGACAATCCTTCTCTTCTCCTCGGGAATCTTGCGCTCTCTTAGCTTTACCTTAATCCCCTGTCTTACTTCAGCTTTGATCACATTTTGAAGTTCCGATCTAAGCCACGACCTCATGTCGCTATACCACCTCAATAGCTGGACCGCTTGTAGTTTTAACATAGATTTTACTGAACTGCAATAAAGGTCTCTTCACCTTGTTTTCAATATAGTTTAGCACCGTGATAGCGTTTTCTGTTAGATCCTCAATCGACATACTTTCGCTGCCTATCTTACAGGCTACAAAAGGCTGATCTTTAGTGAATAATCTTGTAGCGTTCCTGTATTGCTTGATAAAATCGGAGATGTTTGCATTAGGTGGTACAGGTATCGGTGCCTTTCCACGAGGACCTAGTGCAGGTCCTAGTACACGTCCAGCAATTCCCATTAGATCAGCCCGTACTAACACCCAATCACACTCCTGAGCTATTTTCTTAGCCGTCTTCTTATCTATCCTACTCACCTCATCCTTTGTTATGACTTTATATGCTCCAGCCTCCTTAGCCTGACGCGCCATATCTCCATCAGCTACTACGCAGATCTTGACATCCTTTCCCAAGCCTTTAGGTAATATCACTACGTCTCTAAACCTGAACTCAGGCTGCTTTGGGTTTATGCCACGAAAGGCTACTATGAGTTCAACGGACTGAGTATACTTCCAAGGCTTTTTCGTAGCTATTGCATAGTATATCATCTTCTTCAATTTCTCACTTAACTGCTCAATACTACTCATAGACTGACACCAGAGTATGCCTTAGACCACTCCTCTTCAAACTTCTTTAAAACCTCATCGTATACTCCTTGATCGACCTCTTTAGCTACCTCTTTAGGATCCTTTCCATCCACTGTCAATCCTATGGACCTTGCAGAGCCCAATATACACTTGACAGCCGCTTTAAGTGATTTGGCGTTAAGCTCAGGCTTCTTTAGTATAGCTACCCTCACAACATCCTCAAATTTAAGATTGCCTACCTTCTTGTGTGCGGGATCGCCAGAGGGCTCAGAAGCGCCAGCAAATTTCAGTAATAAGCTAGTAGTTGTTGGTAACCCCAGCTCTATGCGATACGCTTTGGTATCTAGATCGACTATTATCTTGACCTCCAATGTCAGTCCCTGATATTGTTTTGTTAGCTCGTTAATCTTATCAACGACCTCGGATACATTGAGTCCAGCATCAGCTAGTGCCGGACCGAGTGGAGGTGCTGTACTCGCCTTCCCTCCCTCTATCTGTACACGTATTACCTTAGTTCTAGGCACCTCCACCCACCTTCTTTACAGGCCTCACATAATCGACAGGAACTGTAATGGTTAGTGGGTAGCTAGCCTCTAAAACGTTAAGTGAGACTTCATTTCGAGCCCTGTCTATATCAACAATCTTCGCTTTCATGCCCCTGAACGGGCCAGCAACTATCTCAACCTCCTCACCAATCTGCAAGACCTCAATTAATGGTTTCGGCTTGATCATCTTCTCAAGGTCCTCCCATCGAAGAGTTCCAGCGGCACGTCCACGAACATGTTTGAGTCCTCTAATCGCTTCGTAGACAATGTGAAGCCCGACAGTCTCTAGTATAATGTAACCTCGTAGATCAGGAGGTACTATTATTGAATGTATAGGTAGATTGCGAGACCTCGCGTGCACCTCTATCATAAGCGCTACATTAGGTTCCTGCCGTGCTGTAGTCCTTATAGCAAAGAACATTGACTCTGGTAACTTTACCTTAGCTACCACACCCCCTCGTCCCGTTTGAGTCTCACTCTGCTCAAACTCTTTCTCCTCCAACATTATCCACACCGCCTACGGAGTGATATATAGGTTACCGTACTGAAGTGCGAGCAATATCAGGTAGTGTACTAAAAATGCGAGGGCCCCTACGGTCATGAATCCGAGGAGAGTAAGCTTAAGCAAGTTAATAAATTCTTCACGATCAGGCTTCTCAGCTTGTTCGAGAACCCTCTTTATACCTTCCCAGATGTTACTGTACTTGCCCAAGCATCTACACCTCGAGATCGTCTCATTCTAGTCGACGTATACTCTTCACTATCTTTAGAGTAAGAGCTTTAATATTAGTTCAGGGTCGTAGGGTACCAGGTCCTCATATCTTTGACCAGTACCTAGGTACAAGATGGGTTTGTCAATGCCTATAATTACTGAGAGTGCTGCTCCGCCTTTAGCATCGGCATCGACTTTTGTTAAGATTACCGCGTCTACCCCTACATACTCATTGAAAACCCTTGCTTGCTCAATAGCATCGTTACCGGTGAGGGCATCCAATACAAGTATTTTTAGATCAGGCTTTGACACTCTAACGATCTTGCGTAGTTCGTTCATGAGGTCTACATCTACGTGCATTCTACCTGCTGTATCTATCAACACAGCATCTAGACCATGCTTATATGCATAGGCGATACCATCAAAGGCCACAGATGCTGGATCGGCTCCATACTTACCTCCTACGAATGGAACTCCCAGCTTTTTGCTATGTTCTCTAAGCTGTTCCTGAGCGGCTGCTCTGAAAGTATCCGCAGCAACTATGACAGGCTTCAATCCGTGTTTCTTGAACATGTAAGCAACTTTAGCTATTGTAGTTGTCTTGCCAACGCCGTTGACCCCCATAAAAACTATCTTTAAGGGCTTGCGTTCTGAGCTCATGCTAAGCAGATTGATCTCTGAAACCCCTCGCTTTAAGATCTCCAATAGAGTTGATCTTAGTAAGCCTATTGCGAAGTCCTCAACCTTTTCGCTTCGGGGAATTTTCGCATTTAACAAACGCTCCTTAAGTCGTGTGGCTATGATGTTTGCAGCATCGTATGCAACATCAGCTTCTACAAGACGCAACAGTACTTCATTTACGAGCTCTTCTACTTCTTCGGGACTAACGGTCCTGTACTTTATCGTATCGACTATCTGTGTGGTGATCGACTTAAACAACTCCTTTATTTTCCTAAACAAGAGGCTCTAACCCGCGGTATGCTGAGACTGTTGTTGCTGCGTAAGAGCTGTTACGTACTCTTGAAGCTTTTTCTGGAGTTGAGTATAGATATCATTCAGCTTTCTAAACTCTGCTTCTGCTTCACGAAGAGCTGAGAGCAGATCTCGCTCTCGCATCGAGAGAACGCTTTTAGCTTTGTCTAGCGGCAACGAAACATATATGTCTTGACCGATGTGTACTATAGCTCTATCAGAAACAGTTATGTTAGCTCTTATATATGCGTAGCCTCGCCTATCTAGAGCTAAGAGAGCTTCTCTTTGACCGCCATATTTTTCGATTGTGTTGAGCGTTTCAAATGCTAGCCTAAGTTCATTAAGCTCGCTTGAAATGGCAGCAATGCGGTTCTGAACCATTTGAATAGCTTCCCTCAATTCGTTTAACTGAGCTGTTATTTCATTTATTGCCTCTTCTAACTTCTTTCGGTCCTCTATACTCATTCGATCACCATCTTCGTAAGTGATGAAAGATCCCTAACATACCTGTCTATTGCTTGATCTGGGGGTATCTCTTCAACTTTCAATATCTTTATATGGGCTCTCTTAACTTTATGCTTACTACCAAGCTCGGAGTACAACTTCTCCAATGCGTGTTCGAGCTTCAGGGCTCTGATCTCCTTAACAAACTTACGCCACTCGGGGACACTATCATGGCCTATCAACATGTATCCGTATATCCTAAACACTTTGATCTCGCTCATGATCTAGTCACCAAACACCTGCATAATCCTCATTATCTCAGGTCCTGTGGTTCGATCCCCCACTAGCACGCCATAGTTGTTAGCAACGAGACCCGACTTTATAAAGCCTATACCGAAGTTGACTGTCCCCACATCTACTCTTACACCAAATAGCTGTGATAGATAGTCAAGCTCTGCCTCACTCGCATCCGGATGTACTAAGCCTCCCTTGTTATTAATGAATGCTGCCGATCCCACGGTCGGAATATTGGCAATAGTACCCTTTTCAACCACCTCTACCTCTAAGACGTCCTTTACAATGTGTTTGAGATCCTCATAAGCTTCAGGGTATATCAATGCAGCTCTATCGTTTACCAAACATATGTTTCCTAATGCTGTATACTTACTCTTAACGATCGCCACATTGCCATCGAAATGGGATTTTATCTCACGATACTCATGCTCACGAACGACAGCAGGTAGTAAAATACCCTTGTTGTTTCCCACTACCAGAACCCCTATGATGTTCATACCTGCTATACTCACCCTAAGCACTGGTACTCGAAGAACGCTTGAAACGATAGGTTCCAGCTTATCTTCAAAATTTGGTGGTACTAGCGCTATCTTATCGTTAGCAAACATATACACTCCAATATTTGGGTTGCCCCAGTAGTTTATCCGTTCGATAGGCATTTAAGTCACACTTAGTGCTTAACCGGTAAGGCTAATGAAGCTTTATAAACGCCTTCATCTATGCGCGTAAAGTACACCGCCACATATCGTGGTGGCTTCTCAATCTTACGCTTGTAGATATATACGCTAATCAGCGGGTCTAGTATCACCTTACCGCCAAGGTGACGCTCTAGAAACCTCCTTATCAACTTAATAGCGCGCTGACCCCTATTCCTTCTGCTACCTCCCCAGTATACACGCTTTAGCGGGACGATGTATATACCTGAACTCTTTTCACGAGGCATGTACTCACACCTTAACGGTGTTACTCAACTCATACATCTTCTAACTTATTTCTTCTCCAATGTCGACGACGAGGTCTCCACCTAACTTTAAATCTCGTCTTCGCAACTACCCATAGGGGTATAGGCTGATTACTCTTCTCTCTGTTTATCAGTCGAAGTTTACGTGCAAGAGGCTTAAAGTGAGCCATGTTTCTATACCTACTTCTCCTTTATGCTGATCCTGAACTCTTTCCTTGTACGCTCATATATCTCGGCTAAAATAGCTTTAAGTTCGTCATCTGTTATCGGCTTTGTAAGTCTACCCTGAGATGCTAACGAGATTAGGTGATCCTCAACAATCCTAGCTATTTCAGGTCTAACCAGCTTTATATTGGCCAGTCTTTCACGTGCTTCTGGCGTCAGTATCATTCTAAGGATTTCCTGTCGTCGTGCTTCCTCTATCTGTTTCTCAATACGTCTGCGCTGAAGTTCTTGTCTTCGTCGTAATAGCTCTTGGTACTGTCTTTCAAGAATTGCTTCAAGCTCTTCATCAGTATACGACCCGCTAGCTGCAGGAGCCATCGTTAACACCGCCCCATCACTCTCCCATCGGTCTAAAAGGAGTTCGTTGTTACCAGTTAAATAGGTATTCCTCACCTAGATCAAGGCAGGGTATTACTGCGAACTGGACTTGACTATCGATTGACGTAGGGATGGCGGACCGTACTTACTGAGCTCTGGCATCTTACGAACTAACTCCTGAAATATTTCCCAAGCCAATCTATCGAGAAGAGCTCTTCCCTGCGGCGTTATTACTCTACCCTTCGGAGTCTTCGCTACTAGTCCTGCCTTCTCCAACTGCTGAAGTATTTTTCTTATGTGTGAGCCTCCACATCGTCGAAAGTGAGGAGGTGCTGAGCCTCGACGTTTCAAGCCTCCATATATTACCCGGAAGGTCTCTATACCGATGGGTTCCTTAGCAAGATAAAGCTTTCTGAGTATGCTAGCCGCTCTATAGTACCACCAGTCAGGATTGTCTGGTACACGCTCTTTATGAGGCCCTGTCTTGACGAAGAGTGCCCATGGAGGCGGTTTGACAGCTGGTACATGCTTCTTCAGATGTTCGGCTAAGCGTTCAATGAGCTTATCAGCTGGAACATCCCTAACCGTTACCATGCTATCACACTACCCCGAACCCCTTCTTTGAACTTCCTTATCAACCTTAATCCCGCTTATTTCGCGCTTTACCAAGACATATGTATACCCACGCCAATCGGCTATAATAGCCCCGATACTCTCTGCCATTCTCCGTATATCCTCGTCCTTAACTATGGAACGAGCATTCTTCAGGATTCGTATCTTTACAGCGCCTTCTATCTCTAATCTCCTTCTAATCTCCTCAATTACCCCAGGGTGAAGACCTCGCTTACCTATATTAACATCTGCTCTGTGCTGCACTACCTTACGCTTCTTCAGCTCCTTTATTATGTTTCTCTTCACATTTACCATATCTTCTCACAAACTCGTACCTATGTATCCATCCACACACGAGACATGTAGTAACAACCCTAAGAGTTTTTCCCTCTCTTCGCGTACGCACTCTAGCTGTAAGACCAGGCACCATAATTACATTGCAATGCTTACAAATCCAGCGCTTAATGCTCTTAGGGATCCTGACTCGAGTTCTCATAGCTAACAACCTGATTAGCTCAGCATATCTCCTGGAAAGATCATATTCTCGTCTCCTTACAGCGTCCACGCCTAATCTAAAGAGTATCCTCATTCTCTGAATAACCAGATCCCGTAATAGACCTCGCATCATAGAGCATCTCCGGTATACATCGTGGCGTAGAAGTCTAAGGCTCTACATATGATGTAGAACGTTTTTAAGGCACCTCAACAAGAGCGGTAGGCGGTGCCGCGGTAGTATAGCCCGGTCAAGTATGCGGGCCTCTCGAGCCCGTGACGCCGTTGGCGCGGGAGACCCGGGTTCAAATCCCGGCCGCGGCACCACCATCAAGTACGATTCATGTTTATCACTACATGCATTGGGTTTCATTTAATTTTTAACATTCACCAAATTCAAATCTTGAAAGGGACGAGGAAACGGCTATAGACATTACCGAACGCTGGTTATTGGTGGCCATTAATGTCCAACTAACTATGGTCAGGAATAGAAAAAGTTGTTCAGCTACGCCATACAGTGCCTTTCGATGTATCTATAGCTCCTTCAATTCTTGCCACTAACAACGTTCCTACGAGATCACCAGTGACGTTAACCATTGTTCGCCCCATGTCTAATATTACGTCTATGCCCGCAATCATTGAATAGGCCATTGCTACAGCAGGTTCAGTTAGTGGAAGTCCCACGGCTTGGAGCACCATGGCTAGCATTATCAGACCTGCACCCGGTACTCCAGCTGTGCCGATGGATGCTAGAACGGCTGTGAGTACGATGAGGAGCTGCTTATCTAGCGTTAATGGTATTCCTAGCAGATGTGCTATGAAGGCTGTTGCGATTGCTTGGTACATGGCCGTGCCATCCATATTTATTGTGGCTCCAAGTGGTAATGTGAATGAGTAGATACCTTTACTGATACCGAAGCTTTGATCAGCGGCATTCATTGTTATTGGTAGTGTAGCTGAGCTACTTCGAGTAACGAACGCTGTCAACATGGGCTCTTTAGCTCCTCGTAAGAAGCGTAGTAAGCTTATTCGAGCTCCTAGCCCTAGTATGGAACCGTACACCAAGAATATATGTAAGAATAGCCCCACGTAGAGAGCCGCTATGACGATGAGTAAGGGCCCAAATATCTTTGGACCGAACTTAGCTGATACGTAACCTATGAGCGCGAATACACCATAGGGCATGTACTCAAGCACTCCACGTACTATTCTATACATGCTCTCTGCAAGACCGGAGAACACTTTGTAGACAGTATCACCGAATTCACGTAGTCTCTCGTCACGAGATTCCATAAGGTAGGCGATAGCTATCCCTAAGACTATAGCGAAGAAGATTATCTGCAGTACCTTACCCTCCACAAGAGCTGCAAAGGGATTGGTGGGAACTATATTTAGCAGAACCTCGATTGGTGATGGAGGAGCTCTAACAGTTATCTTAGCAGGTCCTCCAACCAGACGAAGCTGAATCATTGGAATGAACACTCT
>DQTV01000063.1 GCA_015662595.1 Ignisphaera aggregans | reverse complement strand
GGGCCCGCGGGGATTTGAACCCCGGACCTCCGGCTCCGGAGGCCGGCGCTCTATCCAAGCTGAGCTACGGGCCCTGCCAATTAAAGGTTGTAAACTCATTTCTTATAGGCTCTATGTGCAGCTTCGACCATTGCCCTAATTACCTTCTCCGGCTCTGATGCCTTCATTATAGCTGAGGCTACGAGAACACCGGCAGTACCAAGTCTTATAGCGGCTTCCACATCTTCAGCTGAAGAGATTCCCGCGCCAGTTAATAGAATAACATCCTTGTTGATCTGTCTCACTCTATCAACAGTATTGGTGATGACTTCGGGTTTAGCTTTCGAAACAGCTATCCCAGTGCCGATAAGCTCTGGAGGCTCTACTGCAAGAGCTGTTGGTCTTAAAGCAGCTACAGCCGCAGCTGAGATTGGTGTATCAGCACATACTAGCGTCTCTAAGTCTAATGCTCTTGCCTTCTCTACGAGGTATGCAAGCTCATCAAGTTTAAGTCTATGTTCACTATGATTCAGTAAAACTCCCCTTACGCCAATCTCCTTCAGAGCCGATATGGGTAGCCAACCAGTGTGAGCTCCATAGTCAAAGGGGTCAGCATGCTGTGCAAAGACCGGTATCTCCACAGACTCTACGATTCTTCTCAACTCTGTGTGTGGAGGTATTACTATAACTTCGACTGTGCCAAACTCCTTAGCCACACGTTCCGCAGCGCGAGCTATATTCAAACCCTTCTCTCCAAATGCTGTGGAATACGCCTTAAAGTTTATGGCTAGTACAGGAACACGCAAGGTTCATCGCCTAGACTTTGCGAATTAAAAATTGAGAAAAAGTATAAATGAGTTTTTACCCTCTACTTGACGATAACAGCTCGGTCTTTACCTTTGGACCCTTGACTTCGTATAGCTTAGCCTCCTTGAATCTGTTCTTCAGCTTTTCGAGTACCTCAGGCAGCGTTGTATACTCCATCTCCTCAGGTCCTAACCTGTGTGGCATGAATGGTCCGTGCCTCCTTATGTAGTCCGCTATTAACTGTGCCAATCTACGAGTTTCGTCGAATGCTGGGTCGTCGAATAGGTCGCTTGGCCCTATGAGCCTTCCATTCTTTACCTGGAATCCTAGTGCTACTAGACGTGGTGGACCGTCGAATCTAGTACAGCGTGCATGTCTCTGACTCACTGGCATTAGCGGACCGAAGTGGCTCCCTCTCATCCAACCAGCTACCATGTGTGGGAATGCAAATGCTTCAAGTATTTCACCTACAGCTGGAAAGCCCGCCTGTGCACGCACAATCGCTACTGGATCGTCTTTACCTACGTATCTGCCCGCTATGAGATTTAGCCTCTCAACCGAAACTACAGCTGCTATCTCGTCATCACTCTTTCTAAATATTCTTCGTATAACGAAGCGTCCGGGCGTTCCAATAAGGGCAAGGATGTCGTACATTTCCTCTGGCGCGTTCAGAACAACATAGCGTCCTTCAATAACGTCGTATATCTCGAACTTGAACCCTCCATGTAGTTTAGGATCTATAACTAGTCCAGCCGTATTGAAGGGGTCGGCGAATACCCTGAATAGTGGCAAGTTGAAAGCTCCAGGCTCAGTCTTGTCTGCCATGAATACGATTATGGGCTCTGAAGGCCTTTCAACGATCTCCATCTCAGCTGCAGAGGGACCTAGACCTCTCACGTTGCCAGAGAACGCTTCGGCTAGAAGATCCTGGCCAGCTGCGTATAGCCCCAGCTCTCTAGCTACCTTAGCTGCCTCTTGAAAAGCGTTCCAAGCAACTTCATGTACTTCCGGTGAGTCAACGCCTTTTCTATGGGTCATTATGAGCTCTAGGTCATCACCTACGTGTGTCACGTAGTAATCGATTATTATACCCTTGCTTTTGGCCTCAGCTAGTACCTTAGCCGCAGCCGCCATTGTATCTGGGTGAACTACGTGGTGTCCTGCCAGAGAGCCGATATCTGCTTTAATCACAGATATAGTAGTTCTCGGTCTTTCCTGACTCATGTTCCTAACCCTACCAAGCTCTAACCTAAGTTAGGTTGTTAAGCCAGAAAAATATACATGATTAATACCTTAACGTAATGTGTGAGATGAGTGCACTCGATTTATACAGGACGTTACTGGTTATTGCCACCTTCAACAACGCGCTCTTTAGAGTAAAAGTACTCACCTATAGACTTCTGATACCTGTCTAAGTAACTTCCAGGCTTGTTCATACGCGGTCTACCACTTTGCGGATCGCGTCTAAAGGTTATGTCTAGATCTTTAAGGAATTCATTCAGAGCCTGAGCTACGTGATTAGGTGAGAGTGCATGTCCATACTTCTCGGGCTCACCGCGAAACACTATCAATCTATCTACAGCGTAGTCCAATAAGAGCAGGTTGTGTTCGACAACGAATGTCACAGCTTTTCTCAACCTAGTTATACGCTTTATCGCACGCGCAATGGAGAGCTGGTCTTCAACATCTATATGGGCTGAAGGCTCGTCAAGGAGATACACATCGGCATCCTTAATCAGAGCCAGGGCAACAAATAGCTTCTGAAGCTCACCCCCACTTAATGTAGTCACACTCTTCTTCCGCAGTCTATCGAGACCTAATCGCTGTATTACCTCATGAAATAGCCAGTTTCCAGGATCAAGAGCTTCGCTATTTACTTTCTTCACACACTCCTCTACAGTTGAACAGTTCAGTACCTCACGGCTTAGATACTGAGGTTTATAGCTTACCCTTAGAACTGGAGATGTAGTATAGCCTTCGTCCGGTTGAATTATACCAGCGAGTATCTTAATGAACGTGGTTTTTCCGATAGCATTTGGGCCTATGATTCCGATGACCTCACCACGGTAAGCCCTTCCCTCCGAAACCTCAAGCCTAAACCCATTGAGTTTCTTACGTATGTAGCTCCATTCTACTATTGGTATCTCAGTCTTCTCCAAGTACTCAGCTTCTTCACGTACTGAGTGCAGATGGAACACTATCCTTTCGTTACGAATCCTCATATTCTCAGCTGGTAAGTAGCCCTCGAGATAGTGATTTATACCGCTACCAGTTGCGTAGAGCTTAGAGAACATGCCGTACACTCCTGGAATCCCGAACGCTATAACTACGTAGTCGGATACGTAGTCGAGAATCGTTAGATCGTGTTCAACGATAAGTACATAGCTGTTCTTAGGAAGTAACTCACTAAGCGTTTGTGCAAGTCGTAGCCGCTCCCTTATATCTAAGTAGCTTGTCGGCTCGTCAAATATATAGACGTCGCCATTCCTTAACAGAGCTGCTGCGATGACTAGCTTCTGTAATTCGCCACCGCTAAGGTTAGTAACCTTCCGATCTAACATCTTTTTCATGTTCAATGCTTCCACTACGTCGTTTAATAACCCACGCTCATCTACTTTACGCAGAATCGTTATTACATCGCCATGCCTCAGATACTTCGGCACTACCTCAACGTATTGTATTTTATGTATAACGCGTAACTCTTTGTTATAGAGTTTAGAAAAGTAGTTGTAGAGCTCTGTCCCTCGGAATTTCTCAATTACTTTCTCTATACTCGGCTTCTCGGTATAATTGCCTAGGTTTGGGATTAGTTCACCAGCAAGAATACGTATAGCAGTAGTCTTTCCTATACCGTTACGCCCTATGATACCTACAACCTTTCCTCTGATTGGTGATGGAATGCCATACAATTTAAACTCGTTAGGGCCATACCTATGAATCAACTTTTCTTCAAGCTCCGTAGGAAGATTCACTATCCTTATAGCATCGTAAGGGCATTTCTTTACACAGATACCACAAGCTATACATAGCTCTTCATAAATTACTGGTTTACCTTTTCGTTCGGCGCTCTGCTCAATTGCTTTATAAGGCTTTGTCCTATTTACTGGACAGAAGCGAATGCAAGGAAGACCACATTTATCTGGTTGACAAAGCTCGTAATCTATGACCGCTATACGCGTCACGTTCTCACCCTAGAGCTCCCCTCTTGAATTTAGTTTGCTAGAATTAGGATAATCGTCAGTTAATATATTCAGACCTTCATAGAGTCGATTTTGGGATTGCAACTGAACAAAATTCCCAATTTCAACGTTTAGCTGTTAATGATACAAAACTACGCTTTTAGAAAAATATTACGTTATTACCACTCTTCCTCTTCCCATTCCTCCTCTTCTTCCCACCACTCCTCTTCTTCTTCCCACTCTTCTTCATACATGATCATAACTTAGCACCTCGATCACTACCTAGTCACGATCCCTAAGTATAAAAGCGTTTAGCACATAAGTTCGAGAACCCAGTGAAAGTACTGAATTGAATATGAATGTCATACTACATTAGAACAGCACTACATCCAGCAATAGACATTAGTATGGTAGACTCTATTCGTTCTTCTGGAATACCATGTAGTGTACGTATGTACTCAACAATCGTTCGGTCGATATGCGAATCTAACCGAGGTATATCGGTGAATGAACACAGAGTATTCGATACCACCTCTCTAAGCCGTTGATATAGAATATCGAGATCTACAGTGTTGTTTATGTGAAGAATCAGCAGGTAGCGTCCCTGACTCAAGGACTCTGAGTTCCTCACAATCGCTAATACATCTGATATCTGTCTATGGGCTAAGAGCCGAGTTAAGATCTCAAGACTGTGCTTACGTGCTACTCTCTTATGCTGAGCTTTGCATGCTACTAGGGATGCCAGTATATAGCTTTCAAGTGGCATTGGAAGCATTGGGATTAGAGCGCACATAGCCTTGGGGCATACTCTCTGCACAACTTCTCGACATATAGATTCTTCTAACATTTCCACTTTAGGTAAGGAGCATTTGAGCGTGGCTATGACAAACGTCATCCTCCATGAACCACAGGTATTATAGTAATGACGCTTTCAGATTTAACCAGTATTTTAGACATGTCGTCGAAAATACGTACATCAACCTGATCTACGAGAACTAGATATCCAGGTCGAGGAGCACCATTGGGCTCAAATATCTGCTCGAACCTCTTATCTTTCGCACACAACTTCCTGATCAACTCCGTAAAAGACATCTCCTTCGTTTCATCTAAAGATATCTCGGCACATCCAAAGATGTTACGTAATGAGCCCATTAACAATATCTTCGGCATGGTACTTACGCAGTCTCTTCCTTTGCTTGACGCTTCTGTAGCTTTACTAAGTGAGTTATATATCCTGCTATCTGATTCCTCAGTTTCTTAGACGGAGTGATCAGTATCGCTTTTAGCACCTCTTTGTTGTGCTGAAAATCCTCATTGAAAAGTTGTGGATACATTGACAAGAGCTTTCGAGCTGTTCGCTTAACAAGACTTGTCCTAACCTTACCCATCATTTCTCACCGTCCTACGAACTGCGTGGACCCTAGTCCCCACGAACATGATTCAACATTGCTTAAATAAGTTCATGAATCTTGATCTCGATAAATTTATATAGAACCTCTGCTAATCACCTCCGTGGGTGTCTTGGTATGGCTCAGGCGCCGACATATGAGCCTACGGGCATACCAGTGATAATACTAAAGGAGGGTACGACAAGAACTGCGGGTAAGGATGCTCTTCGAGCTAACATGATGGCAGCGATAACGGTAGCAGAGATGATAAAGACCACATTCGGACCTAAAGGTATGGATAAGATGTTAGTTGATGCTCTTGGAGATGTGACCATAACCAACGACGGAGCTACGATTCTTGACAAGATGGATGTGCAACATCCAGCAGCTAAGATGTTAGTACAGATTGCCAAAGGACAGGATGAGGAAGCGGGTGACGGTACTAAGACAGCTGTCATATTTGCAGGTGAGCTTCTTAAGAATGCTGAGGAGCTTATCGAGAAGGGGTTGCACCCCACAATCATTGTGTCTGGTTATAAGAAGGCGCTTGAGTTCGCTACCAAGGTTGCATATGAGATTGCTGAGGATGTGAATGTCGAAGACCCATCCTCTGACAACATACTGAAGCAGGTAGCCAAATCCGCTCTAACCAGTAAGGCTGTGCACGGTGCACGCGATTACCTAGCCGAACTAGTAGTCAAAGCAATAAGGCAGATTGCAGAGAAGCGCGGTGATAGATGGTACGTAGATATAGATAATGTTCAGATAATAAAGAAGCATGGTGCAAGCCTCCTCGACAGTATGCTTGTTCATGGTATCGTTCTTGATAAGGAGGTTGTTCATCCTGCTATGCCTAGGAGGGTTGAGAATGCTAAGATTGCATTGCTTGATACACCACTAGAAATCGAAAAGCC
>DQTV01000058.1 GCA_015662595.1 Ignisphaera aggregans | reverse complement strand
GTCTCGAGCCCACCGCCTTAGACCGCTCGGCCACCCCGGCACATCCAGCGCAATAATTACCCAAATATGGGTATAAAGCTTTGTTCGGCGCTGGAATAGCTAATGACTTGATGGCGATCACTGTACGAACAGTGTTTGGAGATATCCGGCCTCTATCTTACAGAGGAATAATAAGGCTTGAGATCTAGGTTTCCTTAGTTGGTGTAGGCGTTGTGTTTGGCACACCCATAGGCAGACTTAACTACGATACTGAGCTCCTCCAAGCTTTGGAGAGGGTTTATGGTAATGAGCTGCAAAGCTTTCTCAATGCTATTTCTAGACCAAGTAAAAGACTTTACGTTCGCGTAAACATCCTCAAGATAGACCCTGGAGCGCTTCTTGATATCTTAAGAGCTCGAGGAATCGAGGTCTATCGCGATGAAGAGCTTAGTGAAGCGCTTTACTTTCCAGTTCACGGCCCCTACAGAGTAAGGGACGTAGGGCTAAGGGTCGTAGCCGATAAGCGCGCATCCGAATCGGTTATGCTTGGATCCAATCTATACGCTCCTGGGGTTGAAGATTGCGATCCTGAAGTCAGGCCAGGCAGTATCGTGACTGTCATCTCTCCTCAGGGAGATGTTCTTGCAGAGGGTGTTGCAAAGATGCGGTGCGAGGAGATGAAGCGTCGCGGTAAGGGTTTAGCTGTTGAGGTACACAAATCCATCTACAAAGCTCCACAACTACGCGAACTTCCTGAGTTCAGCGCTGGATACTTCTATCCCCAGAGCTTGCCTGCTATGTATACTGTGCACGTCCTCAACCCCCAACCAGGCGAGCTCATTGTCGACATGTGTGCGGCTCCAGGAGGGAAGACTGGGCACATAGTTGAATACAGCCAAGGACTTGCATATACGATAGCCTTTGACCACTCTCAAAGGAAACTGAGGGAGATGATTAAGGAGATGGAGCGACTAGGACACCTACACGCTGTAGAGATATGGCGTAGCGATTCACGATATCTCGATGTCGACTATCCATGGCTTAAACCACATAGAGTATTAGTGGATCCTCCATGTACTGCTCTTGGAGTTCGACCGAAGCTTTACGATAGAAAGAGCTATCACGACGTTATCGCAGCTGCCAATTACCAGAAACAATTCCTACAGGTGGCTGCTCGTATTGTGAGGAGCGGCGGTGTCATCGTATACTCAACTTGTACTGTTACCCTCGAGGAGAACGAGATGGTAATCGAGGAAGTGCTACGCAAATACCGTTGTTTAGAAGTAGTGGAGACAGGAATTAGACGTGGGTCTCATGGTCTATATGGAGATTACAAGGACCTCTACATAAGGTTCCATCCGCAGGTCCACGATACACCTGGATACTTCATAGCTAAGCTTGTTAAGAAGTGTTAAGAGACTTCCTAAAGAGTCGAGGTCTCTTTATCCCAGTACTCTTAACGGGTTGGAATTCAATACCTATTAATGCAACAGTATTTTGAAGTGAGTAATCGTCTGTCACGACTACAACTCGACATCCAACATCCCTTAGCTGCAACGCTAAAGCTAGAACATCGAGATCCGTTTCGGATAGTTTAGTTAGCGACCCCACATCCTTAGCTATGCTCCTCGCTTGCTCACGGTATTCTTTTTTAGGTTCAACAACCTCTACTCTATTGACTGTAAGCGCCATTTCGAGGCCACGAACACTCGCTTCATCCTTAACCTCCTCGATAACGCGAGGCACCGTAACTAGGCGGTGTCCATAAATATGTAGTTGAAGACCCGCTAGAAAAGCCGCTGTATCGAGTACTAACACCCTCTCTTGAGCTTCACAACGTATGTCGAAGTCTAGCATATGTATTCACGCGAGCGAATCTGATTATCTTAGCTGGTTTCTCAGCCTTATACACCTTAACTACATCACCGGGTTTGAGTAGCTCAATACTCTGGCCATCAACTACACAAGCGGCAGGCCCGCTTTCCATAGCAATGTATATGCGCACGACCCGCTTAGGTGAAAGCACTACAGGCTTAGCATTGAACTGTAGTGGCGCTAGAGGGACAACTACGAGACTTTCTAAATCAGTATCGACAAGAGGTCCTCCAGCAGCAAGTGCGTATGCCGATGAACCTAGAGGAGTCGATACAATAACCCCATCGCCATCTATGCTATATAGCATGTCTTCATCTGCATAAACATCCATCTTAACTACCTTAGTTCTGCTAGGACCCCAACTCTGGATCACCACGTCATTTAGCGCTAGCGGTAGAATTACCTCCTTACTCTCTATCGTTACTCTGAGCCTCATGTACTCAACAATAGTATATCTGCCTTCAACGAGATCTCTAAGTCTATCGCGTGCTTCAGAAGGCGGTACATCTAGTAGGAATCCTCTACGACCCATTCTGACCGTCATTATCGGCACAACCATGTCCCCAAGTCTATGGAGTGTGCGGCACAGCGTTCCATTACCACCAATCACAATCACTACATCTACAGGGTCTATACCCAATCTAAACGTATTAGACCAATTGACATCTTCAACAACCTCTTCATCTATTAACATATCCAGCCCCAGCTCTTTACCATAGACAAGTAATTCTCGAGCTATTGCATATCCCTGTTCACTACCCCTTTTAACTGCTACACCAACGGAGCGTATAGGCATCCATACACCACGGTGTGCAGATAGCTATGCCGAGCTAAGAGCCTTAAACATGGTGAGCCGAGTGTCGTGTAGGGAAGCTGATGGCGTTGCAGTACCGCGTAACTTCGGAGAGTTAGCGCTCAAAACACTAAAGCGTTCTAATCTGTATCTTCAAGAGTTGAAAGTTACACATCGCGATGACACTATAGTTATACCGGTTACTAACGTAGAGAAAGCGATTGCAATACTGAGATCACAGCACATACCTTGTAGACACCTACGCATGTGTTTCCCCAGCAAAACCACGTTGAGACATGCCACGCTTCGCGATTTCTTACGCGATAAGGTGCCTCAAAAGGATTTAGAGCGCATACCTCGCTCATTCTATATAGTTGGAGACATAGCCCTTATATCCCTCGATATAGAGCTAGCTGAACGTTATGGACATCTAATAGCCGAGGCTATAATGAAGTTGCACCCTCGGATAAGGGCCGTGTATGCACGTGGTGAGACAGTGGGTATTGAACGTGTTAGGCGCCTAATATTTCTAGGTGGAGAACCACATACACGAACCATACATAGAGAGAGCGGCATCAATATCGTCGTGGATATAGCGCATGCTTACTATAACCCAGCCCTGGCAACAGAACATGAAAGAGTCGCATCGATCATAGCTACAACCCCGGGAGCCAAGATACTCGATGCGTTTACAGGCGTAGGACCATTCGCTCTCCACATAGCTAAACGAAGTTGGTGTTATGTAGTTGCATGCGATATCAATATCTATGCTCTTAAACTACTTCGGGAAAGCATAAGGCTAAACAAGCTGCGAGGCCATATCGAGGCTCTCAATGTGGATAGCTTTAAACTGCTTGAATCCCTTGATAGAGCGGGAATACTGTTTGATTACATAATAATGAACATGCCTCACCAAGCAATTGAAGCTTTGTGCCACGCTCTGAACGCAGTTAGATCTCGAGGATTAATCTTCGTCTACACTATAGCACATAGCGATGATGAAGCGCTTTCACAAGTTAAGAATAAGACTTTAGAATGCCGAGGAATAGCATTCCGTGTAGTGGAGGTGCGGAGAGTTCTTGACTACGCACCTCGTAAATACATCTACAGGTTAACGTTGGAGCGAACTTAAAGGTCGAGCGATATATATACCATCCTTGTTCTCTATGATTCTTACGCGAAGCCTTCTACCAATAGCCCTAGAGCAATCCGTATCCATACCAATAACCGTTATAACGCATTCCCAATCCCTATCAACGGCTATAAGCTCACCTCGAAGCCATCCAGGAGCAACGATCTGTACCAATAGCTCCTCACCTACATGGTATTTTATAGGAATTCTCTTAGTCCTCCTTATACCGAAGTCAAGTTTTTTGTAGTACAATGGTACGCCGTATTTACGTTCTAAAGACTCAAGGTACTTCCGAAACTCATACCAACCCACTTCCTTAACCCCAGGAACCTTCCGCCCATATTTATGAACTTCATATTTCTGAATACCAAAGGGTGGAAACCTTTTTCCAGCACCAATACGTAGACCCCACTCTATTATTTGTTCGATATCCTGATCATTTACACCAGGTATCCATACAGGTGTTATGTGAAGGTCTATATTCGTCTCCATAGCTATGAACTCCGCTATCTCCTTGACCCGCGAAATGTTGATCCATCTAGTCCCTTGCAGATATCTTGCCTTATCGGCATCCAAAGTATCGATGCTCAGGTTTATCCTGTCTAACCCAGCCTCCTCAAGCTTACGTACTAACTCCTTCGTTAATGTAGCTCCGTGAGTTTCCATGGCTACCCTAGGCACAATCCGCTTCAACTCCCTGACAAGCTCTGGTAGATATGGATATGTCGCGGGGTCCCCAACGCCATCTATAAGAGCTTCTATAACGTCGTTGTCCTTGGCCTTAACAGCGTATCGAAACCATGTAACCATGTGTTTCGGATCTACCACGTACTCTGCTTGTCTGTATCTAGATCGTGGGCCCGCATCAACGCTGCAAAATATACAATTCAGCGGACATATAGTCGTAGGTCTCACCTGTAAAATCGTTGTACCTCGATCTATTATACCGAATGCTATATGCCCCAATAAGGGAAGGTCGTCAACGTATATGTACAACCTGTTAGCAGACCTTCCTATCAACTTCACTGGGAGTTATCCCCGCCCAGTAATGGGTTGAGATCGATAGCTATTAGCCTAGCCACTAACTTCGTACTTGGATTACGTAGAGACGATATTAACTCCCTCGATAGGTCTCTAGCAGCTTTATTTGCCTCGATACCCAGCGTAGCACCTTCAATATACCTACTTTTAC
Source organism: Ignisphaera aggregans (assembly GCA_015662595.1). Taxonomy (GTDB): domain Archaea; phylum Thermoproteota; class Thermoprotei_A; order Sulfolobales; family Ignisphaeraceae; genus SZUA-1435. The sequence continues at coordinate 3,340 of DQTV01000058.1, read as the reverse complement.
GGACTATTATCCTTCTGGTATCGGAGAGCTCAAGCTTCTCACTACCACGAGCAATCACAATATCTCTAAAGCCGCCAGCCTCCAACACTATGATGAGTATGGAGCTTTCTCTGCGAATTAGATCCTTAAATGTCGGATCTAGGTCTGCTACACCCTTAGATGCCCTAACAGCTATTATACAGTCGCCTCTAGGCGTAAGATGTTCATCCCGTGTTATCTCGAACGTGGTTTTGTGACTTGCCTTAACGTTTTCATGCCCCCATGCCTCGACTTTCTCGACAGCAAGCGTTAGCAAGGTTCTCGAATTGTTTAATGTTAAGCAATTCAGAGCCGGGTTTAGAGCACTATTCTGGGGGGCACAGTGCTTAGCTTTGAGAAGCAGAGACGTGAGCTTGTAGAGATGTTGAAAGAGGAGGGCATTATCAAATCGCAATTGGTAGAGGAGGCAATGCTTTCTATCCCACGCGAACATTTTGTACCCCCACATCTACGGGAACACGCCTATAGCGATACCCCGCTACCCATAGGCTGCGGCCAGACTATCAGCGCACCACACATGGTTGCATTAATGACCGAGGAGCTCCGCGTTGAGCCAGGTCATCGCGTGTTGGAAGTGGGTACAGGTTCTGGTTACCAAGCGGCTATTCTAGCATACATAGTATCTAAGAAACCTCAAGGACATGTATTTACCATAGAGAGGATACCGGAACTAGCTTACAGAGCCCTTCGAAACATAGCAAAGTGTGGCCAGAATATCCGTCGATTTACAACAGTAGTCGTAGGTGATGGATCACGAGGTCTTGAGGAGTTTGCGCCATATGATCGAATCATAGTTACTGCGGCTGCACCCTCAGTACCTAGACCTCTTATCGAACAGCTAAAGCCAGGCGGAATCATGGTAATACCTGTGGGCTCCAGATGGAGTCAGATCCTTCAGATAGTAGAGAAGGGGTACGATGGTAGAATACGTACAAGAAACTCAATACCATGCATATTCGTACCCCTGATCGGGGAGTACGGATGGCGACAATACGATGAATTCTAGAGAGCAAACTATATGAGCTGCGTAACGGTAATCACGAATCTATCCATCCAAAGTATAGCTTGAGTTCAATGCATCGTAATCATCAGGTACAGCAGTACAGTTCACAACTACTACAAAAGTATGGTGAAGGTTTGCGGTTAAGGAATTACAATAGCTGTTTGTATAACGCTCAATTACTTGACTGATGTTATACAGGTATATTGAAACCGTGAATGAGGTCCTCACTCAACACTTCATTCATATTAATAACTCTGTATAAGTAGAAGTTGTTAAGCTAGATTATAACGTCGTGCCTCTTAAGCAACGAATCCTTGATGCTAGAATTGAGCTATGGTTCAAGTTGTATGGAAAAGCTGAGGTGCTTTGATGATAAGGGTAAGGCGCTCTTCACTAGTATGTTCATGCCTCAAGCTTTTACATATTCGTGCTCTGATCCTTAAGACATAGGTCAAGTAGCTGCTTCAATGTCTTTCCAAGCCCTATTCTAACACCGAATTTTCTATCCGTATATATGTAGATTAGCTTCTTGCTCTGTAAACGCCTCAATACCGTCATTAGTTCACGAACATCATAATGCAGCTCTTCAGCTAGTTGGTCTAAGTACTTATAGGTACTATTCCATTCGATGTAATGGTGGATTAGGTGTCTGAGTACAAGCATTTCGTCTTCAAGCAAGTTCTTGTTGCCTAAAATTCTGTCCAAACACGACATAGCCTTAAAGTGCATTGATGTTTTTGCTGAAGGGTCTTGTAAACCCATTTCGTTACTAGTTCTGTTGACAGTAAACGACTGTATTACGGGCTCCTCGTCAGTCTGTTTTAGTCGAATGTTGTTGTTTTTTGTCTGCTGAACATGTTCACTAATTAGCTGGTAGGCTAACTGGACCACGGATGTTGAGATGGGGGAGGAGCTAGGTCTGGTAGTTAAAGAAAGGATCAGTCTAACAAAGTCTTCACCCTGCTTTGTTAGAAACCAATAGCCCGAGGCATAGGCTACATATCCACGAGCTTTCCAGTATGTTAGATAGCTGCTGATATACTTTGAGCTCTTCTTAAGTATCTGTGCTATTTCATTGCTTCGCATGGGTCTTGCATAGAGCAATACTAGAATAGCTATCGCTATTCGTGAACGAGGACCGCGTATACCTGACGATATGTACGTGGTGCCAATAGTGTCTGATGTTGAAACGGTATCTCTCAGCAATTTTTCAAGTTCAGAAAATTCCGTAGGCTTGGACATCCAGAACTCCTATACAACTATCGCAAGTACGGTATAACTGCCCGGAGGGAAAAGTATATTACACGGTAGTACGCTGGGTTATCGACGCACGTCTGAAGTATTGACGTCCTATCGTTTGAATAGAAATATGTCTAGTGGTAAGCTACGCTTTGAAGTGATGTATTCAAGCAGAGCTCTAGATGCATACTGAGAGGTCGAGCTTATGATCTCAATAACCTCGTTAATGTTTACGTTCTTAGCTATCTCACCATATCGAAGTGCGTGACGCACGCTCTCACGTATATGCCAGTTACCTACAGGGGCATAGTAATCGGGCAGAATCTCTCTAACGATGTATACACGTGCTTGTCTTCGTAGAACATTGTAGAGGAACTCTAAAACCGAGAATTTAGCGGCCTCGAACCCCCCATCCATATAGTCTGGCGTCCCCGACATTTTCTCTATGTTGTACACTACTACGGGTCTTTTGCACTCAGCTGTATAGAATGTTGATGGATGCCAGATTTCTATCCATACAATCTCGTATTTTCCGGGGCATATGTATATCCAAAACCTATTACCTAAGTACTCGGCAAAGTAGAGTCTCCCACTATCTATGCTATCCATTCCATAGAGTCGTGAAAGAAAATAACGGGACAGAGCCCTATCAACGGCAGTAATGGCCCATCTCGTAGGCACTAATCTACGCCTTAATCTATGGCCTAAAAGCCCTATGCTAAGAGCCCGCTGAATGGTATAAACATCTACACCCCTTTTATATAATTCCAAGATAGCGGTGGTCGCATCCAGATCATCGTTAGATACCTTCTCTAGCGCTCTATCGATCTTTGGATTTGAACCTAATCGAATGTCATGTGCTGGCGCGAGAAGTGATAGTGGTTTCAGCTTATCGCTGAATATAACCTTGGGTATGGGTTTTTTCAAGAGATGAACCTCAGTATCAACAGGTCGTAGTGAAACCGCGACGATATCGAGTTCCTTTCGTTTAATCTTAGGTATATCGCTTGATACGTGTACCGACACGAATCCTGTTACCATAGAGCTGCGAAGTTTGAG
>DQTV01000028.1 GCA_015662595.1 Ignisphaera aggregans | reverse complement strand
CTAGTTAAATCTATAGAGATAGTGACTGAGAATCTCGATACTGTGATCCGTGAGCTAAGCGAATGTGACTGTGATTTTATGCTCATCGATACTCCGGGCCAGATGGAGGTGTTTGTCTTTCGAGATCTAGCTCCACGCTTGGTGAAAAGCCTTAGGGAGGTAAGCGATAGGATTGCAGCGGTGTTTGTTGTAGACGCATCTCTGATACGAAATCCTGAAGACTATGCATTCCTAGCCGTAATGAGCATAGCCTTACAGTTAAGGCTTGGTGTTGATGTTGTGCCTGTGCTAAACAAGGTCGATACCGTCTCACATATGGAGTTCGTAGGCGATGTCATTAGCGATGTAGATATCGTGCGCAAAGCTTTGAAGGATAAGGGGCTGTATGGCGAGATGATGATCCAGATCCTAGACACGATATGGCTGTATGGAAAAGCTGTGCGTGTTCCAAAGGTCTCAGCCTTACGTATAGAGGGCTTAGAGGAACTTCATAGGTTAGTACATGAGGTTACGTGTAGCTGTGGGGACCTAACGTAGTTGCTCAATGTTTATCAGCAGCGGGCGAGTCATCACATTTCAGCCGAGGATACTCACATCACCCTGCTCTCGATAACGATGTGAGCACTTATTACCGTTTCACAGGATCCATAGTGTACCGGGTAGATGAAGAGCAGGTTAGGCGCTGAGCGAAGTGATGATATTTAGCAGGGCTGATATACCTCAGGTCACTGTCTTCACGAACTCTAGCATCACGATTTCATTGCCAAGACGTTCTACACGCTCAACTCTATAGCCAAGAACGGAAGCTATCTTAGTCAAACCATCGAGAGGAACGTACTGTTCATTTACGGTTACCCGAACCCTTTCAAACCTTCCTTCTCGCAATATGTCTAGAATCGATATTAGTGGATGATCACGACACGTTTCACTGCGTACACTTAAATCGAAGTACTTAACCTCCAACTACTCTTCCCCCTCAACACTTCGCTGTCGACCTAACCTAAGTGCTAAGTCAAGAGCTTCTCTTAAGCTGTTAACCACTGGGATTTGCATGGCTTCGAGATCTTCTAGAATATTATCGCTTGGTGTAAACCATGGGTTGGATACGGTTCTGAGCACGAGTATGGGGTTTATCCCTAGCATAAGCGCTGAAAAGGCATCTAGAACCTTGTCACCGACGAAGATGATTTCCCTAGGAGGTTTACCAGCTATTGAAATGAGTTGGCGTAGCTGATCTACCCTCGTACCAGCGTCATCTCTAGCAACAACGTATTTAACTAGGCTTTCTAAACCCAGTTTCCTTAGTACGGCTCTACACACATACCGACTCTGCATGGTGACTATAGCTATCTCAAAGTGTTTAGAGGCGTCTCTAACAACTACATCCGCATTGTCTAGAACCTCAAGCCTCTCTACTGCTTCAAGCTCTAGCCTTTCAACAAGTTGATGAATTTCCCAAAACTTTCTAGTATTGTAGAACCGAGCCAGAAAACCAAGAAAAGAGCGTACCTGACCTCCACTAATCCTCTCGATGTTAGACTCCACAACTCTCCAATCAATAGGCAACCTCACCAGCGTACCATCTAAATCAAAGGCTAATAGCATCATGCGTCCCAGCCATGTTAAGTTCTATACGAGGTTTCAACAGCGGAGACCTACAACTAAAACCTTATCAGACCCTCTCCATAGAGTTTGCTAAGCAGTTAGGCTATGCTAGACAATATCTCTTGTTAAATTAGCAGAAACTCTATTTAGCAGTGGATTCACTTTGTTGCTTCGGAGACGTTATTCAAATTAAAATGAGTTGTGGATCCATGTCTCGCCGCTTTAAGGTATATAGGTATCTGATTGAGGTAACAGCTATTCCGTTAGCGTTGTTACTTGGACTATTTATAGTGACTGGGTATTGTTTGATAAAGAGTAGAGCTGTTGAGGCTCTAACTTTGGGATTGCTTACATATCCGATATGCATCGCTTTACATACATCGAGAGTTCTTAGGATCCTTCTAGTGGTGTTTGCGCTTCTCCATGGAGTCTCGGGGTTTATGTTGATGGCTATGCGCTATGTGGATAAAAGGTTCGTGAAATACGTTGAGTCTCTACTAATTGTGTTCAGCATAATTGTGCTGATAGAGATCGTAATCCTCGAATTAATCTGAGGATGTGATTGTCAGTGTGCTTCCTCTTTCTCTATGTGCTTTACATAGTCTTCAGCTTTCATAAGCTCATCAAGCTCTTCACGACGTAGTATCTTCACCTTAGCTATCCACCCCTCTCCATAGGGATCGCGATTGATGAGATCAGGCTCGTCAGCCAACCTCTCATTGATTTCAAGAACTTTGAACGTTACAGGTGCATACACATCCTCAACGCTCTTTATCGACTCTACAACACCTATACGCTCACCCTTCGAGTACTCCTTACCTACTTCGGGTAGCTCTATCCCAACTATATTTCGCAACTTTTGCTGTGCATAGTCTGTGATTCCAATGATCGCAACGTCGTCTTCTACCTTGATCCACTCGTGAGTTTTCGTATATAGTCTATCTGTAGGAACGCGATACTTGTTTAGGGCAAGTATTTCGCTAACCATATGCCTCCCCATCACGGTCTAGCTAGGGGATGGATAAAAATACTGGCCTGAACTTTAGACATGCCGTAACCTCTAGACTTCTGGTTTCGTGAACTGCACGTTTTCAATCAGCATGAATGGAGCACGTGTAGGTACCTCGACTTCCCACCACGCTATATCGTATCTAGTTTTCGATACTCCGACAACGCTCCTTAGCATGTTGGGAAACGTTTCAGCGATTCTCAAGCGCTTTACAATAGCCCTAGGCTCCCCGTTCTCGATGTATATAACCGTATCTCTAGTTACTGTAGAGAACTGCCCCTCAACCATGTTCTGATACCGCGTATACCAGTTGTTAAGTACGAAGAGCCCTCGACGAACTTCTCTAAACATCTCATCCTCACTCATATCACCGGGCTCCACAACGATGTTCCATGGGTGAGGATCTAACCACCCAGCATTGCCTGTGGTCTCCGCGCCCATCCTTCTAGCCGTCTTGGTATTGTGTAGATACGTTTCGAAAACTCCCTTCCGCAGGATATACTTCCTCCTCGTCTCTACACCCTCATCGTCGAACCCCGTAGAGTTAGGTAGCTCAGGGTCGTGAGGCTCGTCAATTATACTAACCATTTCGTTACCCACCCTAGTTCCAGGCCCATACTTAGTGAAGAGGGACATGCCTATCATCGCCATGAGGGCTGAGGCGGCGTGAGCAAGGTATGTCATCAGATTGCCAACGACTAGAGGCGAGAGTATAGCTGTATACCTTCCGGGCTCGATAGTTGTCACGGGGAGGGATATCTTAGCATAGCTCGCTGCACGCCTTCCAACATCGACGATCTTCTCCTCATCGAATCTGGTTGAAGTCCATGCCCAGTGACCGCTATTCTCTCTATAGAAGGCGCGGGCATAGACCTCGATAAACGTGGCTTCCTCAGCTAGTTCAGCACCACTACTCGTTGCTAAACCCTTTCTGCGATAACCAGCATAGAGAACGCCTGCTACCTTCTCCGCTCCCTCACGAAGGCTTGTGTCTATAAGCTTGGGCACAGACTCTATCACTATCTCCGGACTTTCAACAATCCTCTTATCCACAAGCCCTGTTAGAGGTTTACCTGTTGGCGACGGTAGCGGTGCATAGATCTCAGATACGTCAACATGGTCAATTCTTTCAATAGCACTACGAAGCACTCTATCCACACACTCTCTATCCCTACACGCCGAGTTTATGACCATGATACGCGATCTACGTGCTACGTATATAGCTGTTTCAGTATCTATCCAGCTCTGTACTACAGTAACCTCGTTGTTTGCAAACTTAACCATAGTCCTCTTCGTCATCGAGACTAGTGCTGCAACTTCGTCAAACCCATGGACCTTACCACGTTCGACAGCATAGAGAGCTAGCTGAAGTACGTCCTCCGTCATGTACCTCACCTCGGGGCTACGCCTAGCCTAATCTTAGCGATACGTACATCGGGACCTCCAAACCATACAGGAACACCCTGCATAGGCTCACCTTTACCACATATACCGGGGTAGAACCTGAGATCACGAGATTTAGCAACTATAGAGCTGTAGAATGTCCTCGTGGTAAACTCGAGTACTGGATTTCGAACTGGCTCAGCAAGCTCACCATTCCTAATCATATACGCTTCTAAACCTACGTATCTCTGACCCCATCGAATATCATCTATATTCCACTCCATATAGCTCTTCACATAGACTCCAAGCTTGATGTCCTCGATAAGCTCATCAAATCTATAGTCTCCGGGCTCCAGATACGTATTGGCCATTCTAGGAATGGGCTCACTAGCGTAGTTCATAGCTCTTGCGGCGGCATTGCTTCGTGTATTGAATATGTATGCAGTCCATCGACTATGTAGAGGCTCGTTAATCAACCCCCTGAAGTATATGTAACGAGCTCTAGCGGGTACCCCCTCATCGTCGTATAGGTAGAAACCAAAGCTTCCGGGTATCGTAGGGTCGTCAACTACGGTAGCGTGTTCATTGCCTATCCGCTCCCTCCCTATCATCTCAGGTTTAACAAAGCTTTCACCAGCCTGAGCAGCTTCGCGACCCCAAATCCTATCTGCCTCCATGGGGTGTCCAGCGCTTTCATGCACTATAAGCCCAACTACCTCACTCCCAATCACAACGTCTACAGGTTCATGTGGAGGTTCAACCCCGTGTAGAAGCACATTTTCAATCGCTTTCACCTCCTCAGCTACCCTCTCACCAACTTTCCAATCTTCGAGGAGCTCTAGACCACCACAGGCTCCAAGCTCAACTATTCGCTGAGCAGTGCCCTTCTGTGGATGTGCAAGTACTAAGTTGACGCTCATGAAGATTCTGGGAACGTAGCTAACCACATGCGCACCATCGCTACTCACAATCTCCTTAACCTCCTCATACTCGCCATACTCAATTGCAAAGGATGTTAGCTTAGCCTCCCTTACGCTGCTTACGGCGTGTCTCCAAACATCCTTCATAAACTCTATCTTCTGCTCTATCGACATAGCATCGAACTTCCTCTTAGCTATGACCTCATACCTAGCCCTACCCACTTTAGCTTCGGCGAGATTCTGAGGTCTACGAATTGACTTAGCTAAGCTACGAGCTTTAGCAATAGCACTCTCAACAGCTTCCCTCACCCCCTCTCTAGATAGGGTATTGGTAGCGGCAAAGCTCATTACATTGCCGAATATTACCCGAACACCTATACCCTCCTCAAGCTCTACACCAGCTCCTAGCACCCGATCGTTACGTAGCACTATGCTAGAAACACGATTAGCGTGATACCGTGCCTCAGCATATGAAGCCCCTAAACTCCTAGCTAAATCCACCGCATACTCAAGTAAATCAGTATACAAGGTAGTTACCCGGCACCTCAGGTATATTATGAAGTAATAAGCGGTGTTGAGACGGTGTTCAACTGTATCAATCCGGAACTATTCTTGTGCCTGCCACCCCCTTCACAACTTCATATGCTTGATACAGATGCCCAATCCTAGCCTCTAAACCCCCATTTTTAACAAACCTTATTGCAGCTAGTATCTTCGGGCCCATGGATCCAGGTGGGAAGTGGCCTTCTCGATAGTATTTCTCGACCTCGCTAACTGTCATCACCTCTATAGGCTTTGCATTCGGCTTACCGAAGTTGAGGTACACTCTGTCTACATCGGTTAGTATGATCAGCATTCCACAGCCAAGAGCTGTTGCCAGACGCTCGCTAGCCAAATCCTTATCTATGACCGCCTCAACACCACGAAGTATACCGTCCTCTTCGACAACAGGTATGCCTCCACCACCGGAGGCGATCACTATCCACCCATTCTCTACAAGAACTCTTATAGCCTCCTTCTCTACATTAGCTATCGGGTCTGGTGAGGGGACAACTCTTCTCCATCCTCCACGTGGATCGGGTTTCATAACCCAGCCCTTCTCCTTCATCAACGCCTTAGCCTCCTCTTCACTATAGTACCTCCCTATGTACTTTGTTGGGTTTGCAAACGCAGGATCATTCCTATCGACCAGAACCTGGTTTACTATGGTCACCACACCCTTAACACGGGAGTTTAACAAGTTCTGTCTCACAAGCTCGTTCCTTATACACTGAGCAAGT
>DQTV01000067.1 GCA_015662595.1 Ignisphaera aggregans | reverse complement strand
GGTGGTATTATCCTGATAGCGCTCTTGCCACAGCCTAGAAGTACTAAACCACGTTTTAGAGCTTGGTATAGAACTCTATTCCTAGTCTTCGTATCGTGCTCCTTAGTCTTCCTGTCTTTCACGAACTCTATAGCCCACGCAAGCCCGAGACCTCTAACATCCCCTATAGCACTGTACTTCTCCTTCATCTCACCTAACCTCTCTTTAAAGAGCTTTTCTAGCTTCTCTACGTTCGGTAAGAGCTTTTCGATAATCTCTATGGTTTTTAGAGCAACCATACATGCAAGTGCATGACCACCAAACGTATTGCTATGAGCACCAGCTTCAAAGTCTAGCTCCTTTCTAAATATCGTAGCCCCTATAGGGATAACCCCACCGCTAAGAGCCTTAGCCATCGTTATGATGTCGGGTGCTATACCGAAGTGTTCGATAGCGAACATCTTCCCCGTTCTACCCAGAGCCATCTGGACCTCATCGTCTATGAGTAGAAGGCCATATCTATCGGCAAGCTTCTTCAACTCTATGAAGAAGCTCTTTGGCGGTACTACATACCCACCCTCACCCTGGATAGGCTCGAAGAATATTGCTGCAACCTCTTCTGGGGGTACGTAGTGTTCCATAACCCAGTACTCGATGTATTCGATAACTCGGTTAACAAGCTCGTCGGGATGCTCGTAGCCATCGATACCCCACGGATTTCTATATGGGTTGGGGTAGGGAACGTGGACTACCCCCGGCATGGTCATGTAGAAGCGCTTTCTGTGTATGGGTTTGCTAGCTGTTAAGCTTAGTGAGCCCATGGTTCTTCCATGGAAGGAGCCTATGAACGCTATGAAATACTTCTTACCTGTTGCGAACCTAGCTATCTTTATAGCCGCCTCATTGGCTTCGGTACCGCTATTCGAATAAAACACCTTCTTCTCAAAGTCTCCTGGAGCTATTGAGGTGAGTTTCTCAGCTAGCTTTACCTGGTAGGGATTGAAGAAGTCAGTTCCAGCAGCATGAGCAAGCTTCTCAAGCTGTTCAAGAACCACTTTCTTAACCTCTGGATGCGTTGGATAGCCAAGGTTATTTACTGAGACACTCGAGGAGAAGTCTAGATAGACATTGCCATCAACATCGATAAGCCACACACCCTCACCACGCTCAACGACTAGCGGTAGGAATGTAGGGTCGTGAGTTGTTGTCGCTACAAACCTTCTATGTTTCTCAATAACCTCCTTAGCTCGGGGACCTGGAGGTTCAACCCTTACTATAGGCCTGTCGAAGGTCATGGTCACCACACCACACACCTCACTATGCATAGTAATAAGCAGTAACATACTCCCTATCAACCTCGAGACCCATCATCGCTAGAGACGTGGTATTGAGAAGCGTTACAATCACTGCTTAAGACCAGGCTATAGAGCGTTGCTAACGTCTATACATAGCGTGATAGCGTAGAAACGCACTCAGCCATTTACGTAGTCAAGATAGCGTATCCAGAGGCTATACACCTACCCCAATCAATACTAATCTGAAACATTTCAAGACTGTAGAGCTAAAGCTTTGAGAATGGTGGTTTGCAATCCAGTTAAGAGCGAAGTAGAGGTAGTTTTTATTGATGCTGTCCGTATTATCGTTGCACCATTGGGCTAAGCGCGTGAGCTACGCAGCGATAAGGTATTTGATATACATGGTTTGATCGAAGTGTGCTGACGTACTCTATGAGGTGTGAGGGTTAGATAAGTCTCGTAGTGTTTGCTTTGCTAGCTGCTCGATGTGATAGCTCTTAGAAGCTCTCGGTACATACCTTCAATACTTATAGGTACTGGGATTGCTATGCCTAGGTCCGTAACTATGTACATGATGTACTCAGGTTCAACAGCTTCAAATATCGGTAACTCGACCTCTATATCGCCAAGCTTAAAACGTTTGTGAACTGCTTGGGCTAGATCTCTACAGTCTCTATACGGAGATATCTTTATTGCTTCGGCTAATACAACAACAGGTTTGCCCAGAGTATGTGCTAGAATGGCAAGCATGCGCGTACCGATCTTATTGACTACACAGCCATTCATATCAATAGCGTCCGCACCCACCAAAACGATATCGCTTTCCTCAACAGCTTGCGCAGCCATGGTGTCTGGAACAAGCTTTGCATTGACACCTTTAGACACGAGGTATCGATAGAGATCAGCACCTTCACCACCCGGCTGGGATTCGAGGATCCAGACAAGCTCAACTCTGTTCATATAGCTTGAGATGGTATCGGCAACAGCTGAGCTAAAGCTTATAGTCACAATCCTAGGCCTGACGAACTCCCGAGCATTCTTAACAAGTCTTGTTCTAGCTTCAGCTACGTAGCTACCTACCCTATACACAGCTGAACACACGTCAGTAGCTTTACGAACAGCATCTGCAAGGTTAACTATCGCAGCCATAGATGGGTTTGAGCTCTCTAAAGCCTTAGCTAGGACCTCTCTATCAACCTCTGCAAGCATGTTTAAACGACAAGCCTCTTCCAGACCTTCAACCAACCTCTTCAGACACCACCAGGAACCTCTACGCGTCTCCTTCACAACATCGTGAATAGCGTTTACAACAGGTGTTGGTATAGTCAGTGGGGGTCCCAAAGCATAAAGTTTATCTCGAGAATCACATAATAAAGTTAGTGTGGTGTGTAGGTGAGGGAGTAAGGTATGCCTATGCTTAGCTCTGGACTCGTTATTGCGGGTGCCTATGCCGATAAGGTTAGGAGGACTCTGTTTGCGCAGATGAGAGACTACGTTAAGCAGGATAAGACCTGGGCTCAGAGAGTAGCGTACGCAGCGGCACAGCTCAACAGGTTTCTCTACACAATACTGGTAGAGCAGCTGAAGATAGATAAGGGAGATGTCGTTAGGGTTAGGATTGAGTACGAGATCGACGAGGCTGCTAAGGAGATTAAGTGGAAGTGGGATACACTCCAGTTAGAGGCGTTTAGAAGAATTCCGCAGAACCAGGTAGATGCCCTAGTCAAGCAGTTTATCGCTAGAGCAGCTGAAGTCTCAACAGCTGTTGTGGCATACAGTTTGAAGAAGCTTGGCGAGACCTTTGATGGCGATATAGTGTACACCGTCACTCTAGACGATAAGGAGGTTGGCGCTGTAGTGATTATGCCTGTAAACGAGAACCTCGCTATACTCAAGGTTGGCGCTGTCATCGAGCCTACACCAGCGATATTCGAGAAGGCAAAGCTAGAGATACCCGCTGGTCAAGACCTCGAGTCTGTACTCAAGAATGCTCTCTCAACGGTAATGCAGGTTGCTAAACACGTTAGCTACGATGAGGCTCTCAAGATCGTAAACGCTATTAGGAGTAAGGTAGCAGCAAAGCCGATGGAAGCTATCGAGGTAGAGGAAGAGGAGGAGAGCTAGTTTAGCTTGGTGAAATATATTAATAGCGTTTTTCTCGTTGACTCACCTAATGCGTATACCGCTAAAAGCTGCTTCTACACGATCTCTACAAGCGTATGCAAACGGCATGTACTCTGTGTTGTGTACGGATGCTATCTCACCCCTCACATCTATAGCTACTATGCCGGCGGTATCCGGACCGAATCTACGAGTTAGCTCGGTGATAGCCTCTATACATGCCTCTCTAGCACTCTTACCCTGTATCATGAGCTCTACGGCGAACCTCGTTAGCGACGTCATCACGATGGTTTCGCCTAGACCTGTTGCAGAAGCTCCACCACCACGGTTATCGGCATAGAACCCAGCTCCCGGTATAGGTGAATCGCCTACACGACCCGGCAGCTTCAGCCATACACCACCGGTACTCGCAGCAGCAGCTACATTACCATCCATATCAAGAGCAACAGCTCCAACAGTATCGCTAACCATCGGAGCCACTACTCTTAGAAGCTCCCTCAGCTTTCTCCAGTACCTTACGCTATCTATGTTTCTCACAAGCTCTCTATACTTCTCCAGTACTCGCTGAGGTATTGGAGGACGAGGTTCAAGACCAAAGAGATCCACCAACCTATCAGCTCCACGCCCTACAAGCAGTACGTGATCCGTCTTCTCCATAACTATCCTAGCAAGCTCTATAGGGTGCTTAGGTCTTGTAACAGCAGCTACTCCACCAGCTCTCAGAGTCTTTCCATCCATTATACCAGCATCCATCTCAACCTCTCCAAACAGATTGAGTACGCTACCTATACCAGCATTGAATAGTCCAGAGCTTTCAAGCACCTTAACAGAGCTAACGACAGCTTCAACAGCGTTACCACCTCTAAGAATAGCCTCTAAACCACTTTTTGCAGCGTTCTTGAGAACCTCTAGAACGCGCACTCTAGTCTCTTCATCTACATTCCATCTACCAGCACCACCATGTACGATAACTATAGGCTTCTCACATCTAAACACGGTATACACCTAGAGGAGCTCTACAAAGCTAGTTAGTAAAACTGTAGATACGTAGTGTTCCTACGCAGATTCTGTTCTGCGCTTTCTAACCTTAAGCAAAAGCCCTCTCCTCTCTACCACCTCAATCTCTTCACCAGGCTCGATAACCTCATCGCTTATAGCTTCCCAGTACTCTCCCTCCACAACCACGAAACCTCTCTTACCAGGCTCAATCCTATCTATGGCCCTACCCACCACACCACTCTTCTCAGGAGCAAACCCAACAGCTTTCCTCTTCTTCTTAGACTCAATAGCTTTGTATAGAACAAACCCTAGGAATCCACCTATACCACTACCCACGATGAGAAGCGTACTCCTTATACTCTCTAACACCGCTGAGGATGTGTATATCTCCGAGCCGCTGATGAAGGGTGTCATGAGGAGTCCGAAGATAAGGGCTATGATACCGCTAACTCCGAGTATACCGAAGCCAGGAGTTATGAAGAGCTCAACAGCTAGCATTACGCTACCTAGAGCTAGTAAAGCTAGAGCGATGGCGTTGACGTTCATACCGCTTCCTATAAGCCCTAGCAACAGCATCACTATTGTGAAGGGCAGAACATCTACTCTACCACTTAGCAAGGCAGCAAACGTACCAAAGAATCCAAGGAACCAGAAGATCGAGTTTATCGTTGGATCGCGTAGAAATGCGTATACCAAGACCCTTATACTTGGGTTCAGAACCTCGTACCTCTCGATATCTATAGTGTAGTTAGTCTTCCCGATCTTTAGCGTCCACCCACGTATCTTATCAAGCATGTCGTCGACCGACGTGGCTACGAGGTCGGCTATACCCACCTTAACAGCTTCTTCACCGGTTAGAACAAGGTTTTTCGTTACGAACATTGTTGCTGCAGTCACGTTTCTATTCCGTGCCTCTGCACAAGTTCTTATCCTAGCTAGTATCGGGTTTATGATCTTGCTCTCGTTTACGAACTTCACCTGCCCAGTAACGGGGTTGTACATCACCGGCTGTGCAGCACCTATAATACCATGTGGTGAGATTGCGAGTATGTGTACCGAGATCGCTACTATGCTTCCAGCGCTTAGAGCTCGCTCCTTGATAAAGCCTATGATAGGTACTTTAGAGTTTAGAAAGGCGTTGACTATCTCTAGCATGGCATCTCCGTAACCACCGTAGGTGTTGATCACAACTATCAGAGGCACTCCTCGAGATTCGGCGAGTCTGAGGCCCTCATCCACGACATACTCCTTTACAGGCCGATCGATTGTACTCATGTACCCATCTATAGCTACGAGAACTGCATCAAACTGGGTCTCTGCTGCTAAACAGAAGGATTCTAAGGCTATGGCTAGAGCTATCAGTAAACATACCAGGGTTAGGTAGGAGAACCTCACCTCGCTCCCCATACTTTAAAGCGCTTCATCCCTAATATCCTGACCTACTCTATCTACCCTGCTTAGCGCTGCTCTCCGACGTACTTTCCCTAACCTTTGACTGAACCGATAGCGCAGCACCTATCGTCTCAGCTGCTATCCTAGACGTTGTGCTCTCCGATATCAGTATGAGGTTCTTCTCCTTGGCTATGTCTATGTATGTCTGTAGCTCTCTAAGACGGAGAGCTATTGGATGAGCTTCGTAGATCTCTGCAGCTTCAGCTAATATCTTTGCAGCGGTCCTCTCAGCCTCAGCTTCTATAATACGTGCTCTTCTAAGCCTCTCAGCCTCCGCCTGTTTAGCCATGGCCCTAACCAAGCTCTCTGGAAGCTCAACAGTCTTCAGCGTCACCATAACCACCTTGATACCCCAGCTACCTGTTATCTCGTCTATGATGCTCTGTATCCTCTTGTTGATCTCCTCTCTCTTGGTGAGCAGCTCATCTAGCTCGGCCTGCCCAATAACATCTCTAAGCGTTGTCTGAGCCAGTAGAGCAACAGCGTAGTGATAGTCCTTAACCTTCAACACAGCTCTCTCAGGATCGACAACACGGTAGTAAAGCACAGCATCGACAGTCACGGTAACGTTGTCGCGAGTTATCACCTCCTGACGCGGGACATCGATAGATGCTACTCTGAGATCAACTACGAGACCACGATCGATAAAGGGGATCAGAACCACTAGCCCAGGACCTTTAACCCCTATGAACTTACCGAGTCTGAGAACGATTATGCGTTCCCACTCTCTAACGATCCTAATAGCTCGAGAGAGGATTATGGATAGCAGCATTATTATGAAGAGCAGTGCTACTATGGTAGAGGGTGTGAACGTCATAGGCTAAACCCACAGAGTTTCTACGTCAGAGAAAGCTATGCTACTCTGGAAGATAAGTGTATGGCTCTCACGCTCACCACGTCAAGAGCACATGGTGTGACGGAGTAACGTGGTGAAGTAATGCTTGTGTACTGCTAACTACGTATGTAGTGTGTGGCGAGA
This sequence comes from Ignisphaera aggregans, assembly GCA_015662595.1. Classification (GTDB taxonomy): domain Archaea; phylum Thermoproteota; class Thermoprotei_A; order Sulfolobales; family Ignisphaeraceae; genus SZUA-1435. The sequence goes on along the minus strand of DQTV01000067.1, from coordinate 3,606 downwards.
GGTATGTCTGAAGCTCCACAAGTACCGGAGGTAACTGTACCTGAGGAACGTGTTGTGGAGGAGAAGCAGACTCTCGTCGATAAGTTAGAGAACCTCTTAAAGTCTATGAAGGACTGGGAGCGCAGACCAATCATAGAGGTTGGTAAGGCAGTAGTCGAGATAGTTAAGCTTCCTAAGCGTCAGACTAAGAAAGGTACCGAACCGGAGAGACTAGCTCTTCACCTAAGGCTTAAGGATAGCTTCAAGGGGATATTCGTTGAGTCTTACGATGAGCTAGACGATATACTTCGAGCTCTTAACTCTAAGACAGTACACGATATTGCAAAGGCTCTAGATGAGTTAAGTAAGAGGAGAGTTATCGAGTACGGACTGTAGAGAGCTGCGCGTTAGATGATGAAGCTCTACCGTGGCGTACTCTAGAGGGATGAAGACTAAGAACCCCACTGATATCAGCTACACCCAAACCGGATGTACCTAGGATCCGCAACATCCCGAGAGTCAATACGCGTTCAGCTTCTACAACTTAAAGCTCTGGCCAAGATGAAAGAAGAGTTGCGATGCCTATACTCTACGAAGCCTACACTGTCCTTAAAGCTACGTAGATGATACGACATCACATCTCTTCAGATAGCGATGTATAGACCCTTCACATCAACGGCGTTATCGGCTGCCTTCCGCCCCCTTCCACAGCTAGAGTATGAGAGTTCCAGTCGGAGGTGTAGTTGGAACATCTCTATAGCTCTTCGAGGTTAAGTTTTCGTACATAGTACTCCAGAATATCACGGTGTAGTTCAGCTATTGTTGGAGTTTCGTCAGGTTCTACTATTGTGAACGGTATCACATCCTTTATGCTAGGTAACCCAGTAACCGCCATCACGAGTCTGTAGATACCTATCCCTACACCGGCAGTGGGAGGCATACCAAACTCTAGAGCCCTAACGTAGTCTCGATCCATGGGATGGTACTCGATATCACTAAGCTTCTCTCCCGCTCTCACCCTCAACTCCTCCTCTTTCTTAAAGAAGTAGTACTGTACTATCGGGTTGTTTAGCTCGCTATAGCCATTACCAACCTCAAGACCATTGATAAATATCTCAAACCTTTCAGAGTACCTTGGATCTTCTCGATAGGGTCTTGCGAGTGGAGATACATCTCGTGGAAACAGTGTTATGAAGGTAGGCTGAACGATTTTAGGCTCTGCAACCTTCTCAAACAGCTTCTCTAAAATCTTGCCCTTTCTCGGGTCCTCAACTCTAATATCTAGGCTCTTAGCAATCTCCACGAGCTCCTCATAACTTCTACCCTTAACCTTTACACCACCGAACCTCTCTATAGCATCTTCCAGAGTTAGCCTCTGCCAAGGTGGGCGAAAGTCTAGCTCTATCGTCTCCTCACCTTTCTTAACCTCTACTCTATAATCGCCAAAGGTCTCCTTTATAGCGTAGGAAACCATGTCCTCCACAAGTCTCATCATATCGTTCCAATCGGCAAAAGCTTGGTAGATCTCTATCTGTACGAACTCAGGATAGTGTTGAGCGTCTATGTCCTCATTTCTAAAGCATACGGCTATCTCATACACCTTGAAGAAGTTTGCAACCACAGCTCTCTTCAGATACGTCTCTGGTGCTATGCTTAGATAGACAACCCTATCATCGAGAGCATACATACGGGTTATAAAGGGTCTTGCCAAAGCACCTCCGTATATAGGCTGTAGTTTAGGTGTGTGTATCTCGATAAACCCCTGCTTATCGAGGAAATCTCTAAACGCCTTCTCTATCCTGTACGTAGCTACTATAGCTCGACGTACATCCTCGTTCAGCATCATGTCTAGGTACCGCATCCTATACCTCTTCTCAGCATCCGTAAGACCATGCCACTTCTCTGGATAGTCTCTCCATGTAATGGATAGAACTTTCAGATCCTCGACAAGAAGCGATAGCTCGCCTCTCAAGGTTCTCATCGGTTTACCGCGAACGCCAATAATATCGCCAACAACTAATAGCTCAACCACTTTCCACAGCTGCTCACCAAGAACATCGTACCTAAATACCAACTGGATTGTGTCTGTTCCATCGTGTAGAACTCCGAACACTATCTTGCCATGGCGTCTCAACGCTATCAAGCGCCCAGCTAGAGAATACACATCGTCAGCTAGCTGACCACGCTCTAGATACGCATAGCTTCTCTTTATATGATGAGCACTTGCGGTTACCTGATACCTATACACCGATATGTACGGATCTATACCGAGATCGATAAACCTCCATATCCTATGCCTTAGCTCCACCATGCTATCTAGCCTAAGAGCTAGAAGCAGATATGGTCTATAAATACTGTAGCACCAGTTATCGAGCTCACCACCCTAGCTAGATTAGCACGACTCGTTGTTTTGCGGAATGTATCGCCTATACGCTTTAACGTTAGGCTGAGGTATAGTGAGATGGGAGTGGAGGTTGAGTCAGAGGATAGAGTTAGAGCTAGTCGATGTATATAGATACGAAGGGTATCCAGAGAAGAGATTTCGATTCCATATCAAGGGCTCGAGGATATACATAAACGTCGCTGCTGAAACTCTTGAGGAAGCTGTTGAGAAGGCTAAGAAGATTATTAAGCATCTAGAAATCGATAGGATCTTGACGTACATAAGCTCTAAAGGTGAGGTGATGCAGGATAGCGGATCGAAAGCTTAGATGTTTAGTATGTGGTCGTGTCTTCTATGAGGGTCAGGGAGTTAAGATTAGTGCGGGAGGTATGCAGCTAGTTTTTCACTCAAAGAGTTGTGCAATCAAGTTTGTTAGATCGATGCTTCTATACCTAGATCCTAAAGATCTTGAAAACGCCGTTAAGCTAGCTGTAAAGGAGTTTGAGGAGCGGTTGAAGGAGTTGGAGGAGCTTCGCAAGAAAAGAATTGAGAGTCTTTAGAGCCGCTCTATAGGTGGGAAGCTATGTGCGTGGTCTAAACAGTGGGCATAGAGCTCCCAATAGCGGAACTCTATCAACTCTAAACCGTGTCACACCATCGACTACGACTAGACACTCCTCACCTAGCTCCCTCTTAAGCTCTTCAACAGCAGAGTCTGCGAGTTTCCAAGCTTTACACACACCCTTCTCATTGAATTTACATCTACAACACTTCCAGCTTCCAATCCACTCACTGAGCTTATACACAATACCTATCCTCTTCATCGCAGATTCTACACTATGCCTAACACTATCTACGTCCCTCTTAACCTCCTCGAGATGCTTCTCCGTACTCTCGAGAACCTTAGCTACCTGAGCTACTTCACTTACAAGCTCTATATCGGCCTCGATAGGTTCGCGATAGCCCTGCTCTACAACAGTCTTCTCCGATACAGAAGCCTCGGCCTCGATCTCCACGGTATCACCGCTAATACTCTTAGCGCATGGCTACGTATTAAAGGGGTTAGGCGTATGCATTGAGGTCACACGAATATGTATCTGTATAAACACAATGCTTTGAGGTCTTATAGCGGAATGTAAGGCTTAATAAGTGGTTTCGGTTACTAAGCTAAGGAGATCCTTATTGCTATGTGAGTACCTCATAATTAGTAGGGGTGGACAGGGCGGAGTAACAGCTTCTCGTCT
>DQTV01000026.1 GCA_015662595.1 Ignisphaera aggregans | reverse complement strand
GTGGCAAACCATTTACACCACTAAGGATCGTACTATACAGACACATCCCGTTACGAAGGTAATATACAGAATGGCAATGAGATATAGTGCGACAAATGCAAGCTGCGTCAAAGGGCGATCGTTAGCCTAAAGCTTTATTTCCGTTCTCTACGTGTAAGTGAGGGGATCAACACAATGGATCCTTCGATTGTGTGGGGTATAGCCTATGCAACCCCACCCATAGCGCTTTTAAGTGGAGCTGTAGGCTCTGCACTGGGAACTCTCGAAGTTGCCTCAGCTAGTCTCAGCGTAATAGCTGAAGAACCCGCGCAGCGTAGCCGTGCACTAATACTCTCCGCACTCCCGATGACACAGACATTCTACGGATTCATATTCATGTACATGGCGCTAGTGAGACTCACAGGCGTGACAGAGATGACCCTCTTCAAGGCTTTGCTATTACTATCGATGAGCATCGCTGTGGGTCTCGCTGAGCTGTATTCTGCGTGGACACAGGGAAAGGTATGTCGATCCGCAGTTGTATTGTTACCGCGTACTCGAGGAGCAATATTCTCCATGGGTATCATGTTAGCAGCGTTTGAAGAGCTTTTCGGTATTTTGGCACTAGCTTTCGGACTCATGGTGCTATTCATGGTGGTCTAATAATGTCGAGCGCTATGGAGCGACTACATCAAGCTGTTATCGAAAAAACTCGTGCTGAAGCAGAGAAGATTATACGGGAAGCTGAAATTCGAGCACGTGAAATCGTAGAAGAGGCGAGAAGACGAAAAATGCAAGAGATTGAGGAGATGCGTAAACGAATAAGAGACGAGATTCAGTACGATGTTAGAATTGCCGAAGCAAAGATTAGGGCAAGACACATCATAGCTCAGGCAAAGAACGACGTTTTTAACCACTTACGTGAAAGGATCCTTAGAGAATTGAGTAGCTTAAGCCCTGAGCTACGTAGAGAGTCTATCAAGAACATTTTACGGGAGGTGCTCAGCAGCGGAGTCTTTAGTGATCAGAAGCTCCGCATTTACGTTGCTCGTCAAGACCTTAATATTACTCGCGAAGTAGTTGAGGAGCTTGGCATAGGCGATAAGGTGATCGAGATTCTACCCCTAGACTCGATTATTGGCGGTGTTATAGTTCAGAGCATTGACGGATCAATACGCATTGATGCTAGTTACGAAAGAAGGCTAGAACTGGTGCTATCTAAGAGGGCTGCCAGGTTGAACCTAGAACTGTTTGGCTAGTGAGAGCTTTGAGTTCGCTACCCTTACCTGGATACATAGCACTTCTTCGTATTATTGAAACTCAAAGCATTGACCTAAGCAAACTGCTAAGGTTTATTCATGAGGAGAGATGTGAAGAACTTGGGTCGCTAATATTGTCAAGCATCTACGCCATGGCATATGAGCGTGCCATGGCTTTAAAGAGTCCCGAGACTTTTGAAAGCGATGTAATACAGTTGATATCTAGACATCTTGAGGACATTAAACGTTATGGAACATCAGAGCTTCAGGATCTGATAGCTTTATTCGAGGCTTTAATCGACCTGGACAACTTGATAGGTACAATCACATCGCGAGAACCACGTCTAGACGCGCTACTTCCTTTAGGTAGGCTTTATCAATGTCTTCGCCACCGTGGAGATGTGGGAGTGGAATCCGTAAAAGAATGCATAGAGAGGAGCGCATTAGCTAACATGGTTGGGTTTGAGGAGATTGAAGCTGCTAGTAGGGATAGAAGGAAGGTTACGGAGCTATATCTTAATGCTAGGATACGCATATGGCGAGGTCTGATCGATAGTATAGACCGTAAACGTAAGTACTTCTCCGCTTCACCTCAGATCGTGAGGGAGATCGCGACCCTAGATATAGCGCAGCTCTCTGCTCTAAGTAAACAGCTGGGTGTGTATGAGGTCTTCAAATCTGTATTGAAAGACGTGTTTGAATGCGACGTGGAACAGCAAAGACTCACAACATGTCTTGGTGTTTATAGACAGAGGATTGTCGAGTCAAGCGATAGGATAGCTAATACCGTGTTTAGAGAGCCAGAGAGAGCAACATTGATGTTTATTGACGTCCTTGTAAACGATTTGATCCCCTTTCTGCGTGTTCCTGGCGATAACCTCGATCTGCTAGTATATGTGTTGATTGCTAAGGTGTATGAGCTTAGATTACTTAGATACGCATTTATGATATGCTTGAGGAGAGCTGAGCAATGAGTATCGCTTACAGACCTCGGGTTATGAAGATCGCCGCCATATGCAGTACCGAACTAGAGCCGTTCTTCAAGATTCTCGGTATAGATGAGATATGCCTAGTGCATAGAGATAGAAGTGAGCTCCGTAAATGTGTAGACGAGATGATGAAGCGTAAGGATATAGCGATTGTAGTACTTCCTTTAAGAATGTTTGAGAATATTCGAGACCTCGTAGAATCCATACGAACGTTGTACCCCATATTCATACCGCTTCCAGAACCAGAGGAGGTGAAGAGATTTGATGTGCACGGGTTTTACAGGTCCATTATACGTAAATATGTAGGTTTTGAAGTTGTTTT
>DQTV01000016.1 GCA_015662595.1 Ignisphaera aggregans | reverse complement strand
ATGTTCTGCGTACTGAGGGTATGTACCTCCTGCCCAGACCATGTCCTTTCTTAAGGGGTTGGGAGTGCAGTATCCATAGGTTTAAGCCTTATGCATGTCTTTCATACCCATTCGCAACAGAGGATGAACAGCTTCCACATATCGAGCGCTATAACGGTGTTGGGGTACCCGTACCCTACACACCGTCACACTGTATGGCTGCGCATAGAGTTGTCTCGATAGTTGTCAACGCTGTTGATAGACTTCGTACAGCGTATGGAAGAGACCCAACACCTATCGAGCTATTAGAGTACTTAGCAGCGTCCACTAAGAGGGTGGATGCTTAATAGCTTAGACTTGGACAGCGAAGTTTGGGAAACTGCATGTTACTCGAGCTCAGGCTTCCAGATACCGAAACCTCGTTTATAGTGTCTATACAGCGGTACGTGGATGAGGTTGAGAGCGTACTTCCATTCGAATCCTCAACACAGATATGGAAGCAGGAGATATACTTTGAAACCCCGATAAAGATCGCTAATGGCGAGAAGGTGAGAAGAGTAAAGCGTGGTGGTGTATACTACTGGCCTCCAGGAAAAGCTATGTGCCTATTCTATGGCTGGACACAGGTGTATACACCAGCTATCGAGCTTGGATACATAGTCGACCCCCTTCACAGGCTATTTAGTGTAGGTAGTGAGGCTAAGATAGTTGTTGAGAAGCATAGACCTGTAGCTGAGCTTATGCCGATAGTTGAGAAGTTGAAGAGTTTAGGGTTTGAAGCTGCTACACCTCTCGATAATGGTAATAGGATTGTGGTTGGGTTTAAGGAGGTGAGAAACGTGAGGATAGCGTTCTCTATATACGTAGAGGACTACGGTATACATATAGAGAGTGAGGGGCTTGCTAGGTTTGGTGAGGACGCTTACACACTCAACATTATCCATAGGCTCAAGCGTAGGATTGAGAGCTGGAGCGAGTATCTACGCGTAGACTCTACGGAGGATGGGTGGATAGCCATTACAGCTACGTTGGAGAACCTCGATGAGCTTACGAGAGCTGTCGAGGAGCTTGCTGAGGGTATGAGGATAGCACACTACATAATGTATGCATAGGTAGAGCCCTCTCGCTAATCAAGACACCCATCAACGTACTTCCTAAAGACATCCTCATGAAGACTTAGCAGAGATGCGAAGAAGGCTGTTCCTATCGCTGATGCAAGCTTACCACTGTCATCCCTAGAGACCTTGGGTAGGTTTAGAGCTATCCTAAGCCCTATGAGAGACGCCTTGATTATCACACCGTCAAGCATAGGTACGTGGCTATCCACATACTGAACAACATCGCTAAGCCCGCTACTCTCAGCCTCATCTCTAACACGCTGAATGAGGTTTCTAACCTCGACAAGTCTATTCAACACGTTTACAACGGTGTTAACTACGCTCTCCACATCCGTCAGCTCGTCAAAGCTTCTGAGGTTCTTGAATCTCGATCTGAGCGCTCGAATACCACCCACAACTCTATACATAGCGTTTCGCGCTGCTTCGAGATCCCTCATAGCTGTATGTATAGCGTTATCTATCTTTGTAGAGTGTCTACGGAGGAAGGTCAGCAAAGTCGACACGACGTCTAGTACCTTAGAAGCCTCGTCTTCACTAAGACAGCACCTATCAGAGAAGCAGAGTATGTTCAAGGCCTAGCCACCTAAGCATCAGTGTGAGACTAGGTTCTTCATCCCCGAAGGTCATTGGCTGCCCACTTCATCACCGAGGCTAGGTCTAGAGCTAAGAGGCTAAATACCTTTTACCACAATGCTTAAGGTGGGTGTACAACACGCGAAAAGCATTAGCATTACCAATACTCATCTTACTGACCACGGTATCCATACCAGTTCACTACGCCTATGGCTTGGCTACCTCTAACAAGCTCTGTATCGATACGTATTTTCTCGCTGTAAGCGATGAACACGAAGGCTTGGCTATACCTGTTCGCGTATGCCTTAGACCTTCGCACAGGCTTTCTCTAAGCATAGTTGGTGCGAAGTATGATGATAGCGTTTACACCTCGCTCCTCATAACGCTATACACGTTGGATAACGTATGCGGAGTCAATGTCAGTAGATACCAGGTGGTTGTCGAATTTAGGGAGCACGGTGTTGAAGCTCATGGTGCTAGCGCATCTCTTACCCTCGCAGTTGCTATACTCATAGCTCTACATCGATTGAACCTCACAGGTCTTTGGAGTGGTAGTGGGGTACTCGCAGTTGATGGCTTTGTAGATGCTGTGGGAGGTATTGAAGCTAAGTTGCGAGCTGCTGTAGAGAAGAACATCTCGCTAATCTATGTACCAACGCTTAACGGATTCGAATTACGCACCCTACGCAAGCACTTCTCAAACGTTAGGATAGTGGAGGTCACGTCAATTCTAGATATATGCTCAGCTGAAGAGAGCCTTAGCGTGGAGGAGATTCTAAACAGAGTTGATAGATCTGTACTAGCGAAGCTTTACGACGCTCTTAGAAACGATATAAAGGTTTTCAGGTACTTGATACGCAACGTCACTAAACACGTTAGTCCCGAAATTAAGTACAGGATTGAGAAGTCCATAGCCAATCTGACAAGGAGAGCCGAAGAGGCTTTGAGACGTGGGCATGTGTATACAGCTGCAAGTCTCGTATTTACGGCGTTTCTAAGGGCTTTGACCATATACTACAACAGCTCCTCTATTCAGAGAAAGGATCTAGAGCTCCTGGTGCAGAAGGCGAAGAGGATAGTCGACGAGGTTGCGTCGAGGCTTAAAACTTCGAGATACATATCCGTATCCGCACTACCATTCCTCATAGTGGTCCTGGACAGAATTAACGAGGCTAGGTACTACGCTGATCTCTATATGCGTTTGCAGGGGTATAGATCAGTGTTCGCAGCTGTTATGGCTTATGGACGGGCTCTAACTGCGCGTTCATGGCTAAAGATGCTGGCTATAGCTAACGAGAGTGTAAACGGTATGGAGGTCCCTATGGAGAAGGCGTTGAGCTCTGTAGAGCGTGTTCTACGATGGGTGGCTACAGCTATAGAGTGGAATATCAGTTACGCACCTCTATCACTATCAACACTGGCCGCTACAAGATCGCACCTATTTACATTGCTAAGTACTGCGTCTAGGGTCAGGGTTATCAATTCGCTGAATAGACTGCTAGCGCTCCACCTACGTAACCTGGACCCTATTCAGCGTATAGTCCCCTACCTCTACGTCACCTACGCACGTGATCTGGGTATGGAGAGCGAGATGATTTCCCTCACATCCTTAGCCACACTGATTAGCGCAGCTACGAGACTTAGCGAAGAGATCATGCTTGAATGGGAGGGGTGGAGCGTTACTCCAAGTAGCTCTAAAGCTCAAAATGGTGTGTTACGAAGTTTAACCCTCGTACTATCCATAGCTATAGCTCTGTGCCTCTTAGCCACGCTTTACATAGTCGAGAAGAGACTTGGCCTTCCTACCACCCTGTTCCGGAGCACTAAGCTCATCGCCACTGGCCACGGTTAGAGTCTGAGAGATCTCGTCTAGGACTCTCTTCACGTTCTTCAAATCGTTGAACAGTATATCTCTCATCGAGGGATTGTAGAGAGCTGCTGCAGGGTGAATCGTCGGGATAACCACTACCTTGAGACCTAATATTGACAGAGTATAGAGTCTGCCCCTCATCTTCGTTACACCGCTCCACCTCAGGTTTCCAAGCTCAAACACCTTCTTACCAGCAACATTGCCAAGCGTTACAATGATCCTCGGCTTGAGGAGCAGTATCTGCGACTCTAGAAAAACGCTACACGCCTCAATCTCCTCCGGTCTAGGCTCTCGATTGGATGGAGGTCTGCACTTAACGACATTCGTTATGTATACGCTACTTCGTGGGATACCAGCGCTTTCGAGTGCCATAGTAAGAAGCTTGCCTGCCGCTCCAACGAAGGGCCTACCCATCTCATCCTCAGTCGCGCCCGGCGCTTCACCTATAAACATCACCTCAGCGTTTCTAGGCCCCTCACCCGGTACTGGATTGCGTCGTGATTTATGTAGAGGACAGCGTGAGCAACTCCTAATGGCAGCTTCAAGCTCTTCCCAACTCGTATAGTACGACTTCGTAGCCGTCACCCGCCACTACCATACCTATACCTCCAGATAGTTAACCGCTAACCTCCTAACACCGTGAGTTCAGAAGGTGTAGAGGGTAGGTTAGTGCTCTAGCCGTTCTTAACCACGGCATCTTCGGTAT
>DQTV01000049.1 GCA_015662595.1 Ignisphaera aggregans | reverse complement strand
AGCCTCCTCTTCACTATAGTACCTCCCTATGTACTTTGTTGGGTTTGCAAACGCAGGATCATTCCTATCAACCAGAACCTGGTTTACTATGGCCACCACACCCTTAACACGGGAGTTTAACAAGTTCTGTCTCACAAGCTCGTTCCTTATACACTGAGCAAGTAGGTATCCAAGCCAGCCCTGAGTCATAGCGCCCGCTATATCCATAGTCATCGGCGGCGCTCGCTCTTTACCAGCCTCCATCCACTCAATTAGTGCACCGATCTGAGGGCCATTGCCATGCGTTATAACCACCTTGTACCCCTCCTTAACTATGTTGACTATTGCCTCAGCAGCCCGCTTAGCGTTTTGCCAATACTCTTCCGGTGTCCCCTTCACACCCTTGGTCTGAAAGGCGTTGCCCCCAAGAGCTATCAACAAAAATCGGGGGTCTCGTGTGGATACAGGCATTGTGCCTCCCGATGGGCATGAAGGCTGTCTACCTAACGAAGTAAAAAGTACTGATAGAACAATCGATTTCAGAACCTGAGGAGCCAAAGTGTAGGTTTCGCTTAGTGTGCTGTGCGATACAACGGTTACAACATCCGGATCTATTCTTCGAGAACTATGCTTAGCGCACCATCTATAGCGTATACCGCTATTCTATATCTCTGCTGATCCCGTTTTAGGTATAGAACGATCTCGGCGACTCTACCATTCGTTACAACCTCAACACCCTCGATATACGCATCAGTAAGAAGTCTTCTGATTTCATCTGGATTACGAAGTAGCTTCTCCACGCCCTATCCCAACTCGATTCCCAGGCACTCAATGATAAGCTTATTCTTTAGTGTTGCGGTAGATAGGCCACGGGTTAGAGGATGCTTGGAACATACATAGTGGTCTTAGTAACTGCTCCACATAGAGAAGAGGCGGAGAAGATCGCTCGTAAACTTCTTGATGAGCGCGTTGCTGCATGTGTAAACATTGTTGAAGGTATAAAGTCTCTATTTTGGTGGCAGGGAAAAGTTGATGAAGCTAACGAGGTCCTCATGGTCATAAAGACGAGGTTAGACCTCTTCGAAAAGGTTATCGAGTATATTAAAAGTCTTCACAGCTATACCGTGCCCGAGATAATAGCCTTGCCTATAGTTGCTGGCAATACAGAATACCTAAAGTGGATAGATGAGGTAGTGAAAAGGCAGTGAAAAGAGGACTTAGATATACTTTCTCAAACCCATTCTCGCTATCCAAATCCTCCTCGACTTTTCCTCAAACGCTCCTCTAACTCACGTATCCTCTCCTCAACGCTTCTCAGCTCATCTTGTAGTTCACGTAGATCCTCTTCCAATACCCGCTTGTACTCCTTTAACATCTCCAACTCCTCTTCTGGTGTTAACGGATAAGCAGGCTGTGGAAACGGAATGTAGGTGGGTGGGTAGTACATTGGGTAGTAGGGATGTTGTGGATATGTAGGTTGCTGTGTTTGTGATTGTTGATAGTGTTGTGGTGGAGAGGGGATGGGTGGTGGAGGTGGTGGCGGAGGTATCCAGACGAAGTATCTAAACCATCTTCTTGGAATCCAGATCACGGTACCACCTAGCTAAACTGTGTACGCGGGTAAATATGTGCGAATGCACAGAACGTAGATGAGTACCAGGTGGAACAAGGTATTTTAACTACTTTGCTCAGACCTTAGCTAAGGTGTGGTATTGAAACTCGTGTTCATAGGGCCTCCAGGTATTGGTAAGGGTACATACGCTAAGGCCATTTCTCAAAAGTATGGTATTCCCCATATCTCTACGGGTGACATATTTAGGGAGGAGATAGCGAAGGGTAGTGAGCTGGGTAGGAGGGTAAAGGAGTATGTTGATAAGGGCCTTCTAGTACCTGACGAGATTGTGATAGAGGTGGTTAAGAGAAGGCTTTCTCAGCCCGATTGCGCTAAGGGATTCATACTCGATGGCTTTCCTAGAACGCTAAGACAGGCTGAAGCTCTTGACCAGATTACTAGGATAGACGCTGTCCTGCTATTCAACGCACCTCTAGAGATCATCATAGAGAGGGTCTCGGGTAGACGTATATGTCCAAACTGTGGAGCTATATATCACGTTAAGTGGCGCCCTCCGAAGACTCCGGATGTATGTGATGTCTGCGGCGCTAGGCTCATTAAGAGGCGTGATGATGAACCAGACGTTGTTCGAAGAAGATACGAAATATATCTACAGACCTTTACACCCATCATAGAGTATTACCGTAGAAAGGGACTTCTAGTTGAGGTTGATGCATCTCACGAAGCTGAGGAGGTCGTGATGGAAATCGAGCGGATACTGAAGCGCTTAGGGTTGATAAAAGAATAGCCTGCTTATCAACAACTCGACATTGATATACCGCTTTTCAGCTCTCCACAACTCTAGGTAATGGAATCGGACACTCGTAGCGGTATTTAATAAAGAAACTTAACTGTTGTTAGGAAATGTAGTGTTGCTATCTCAAACTGTTGAGGGTTTCAATGTGGTAGAGCTAGATGCTCTAGATTTAGAGATCCTCCGCATACTGATGAAGAACTGTCGTAAGAGCGCTAGAGAGATAGCTCGTGAGCTTGGTAAATCACCGACGATCATAGCTAAGAAAGTACGTAAGCTTGAGGAGTTGGGCGTGGTGAAGAGTTGTAAGGCTGTGGTCGATGTTAAGAAGCTTGGCTTTGGCATCACGGCTCTCATAATGCTGAATGTGGAGGGCGCTCATATAGAAGAGGTTGAGCGTGTCTTAGCTAATGAGCCAAATGTGCGGGGCGTATACGACATAACTGGAGAGTTT
>DQTV01000024.1 GCA_015662595.1 Ignisphaera aggregans | reverse complement strand
TTATTGCGTAGTCAAACCTCAACGCGTTAACGCCTCTAGCCATGTACTACTCTACACTCTTCACTATATATCGCACAGCTCTAGAAAGCGGTATCTATAGCGATTGTGTTTCCCGCTCACAACATATAATAGCTAGGGATATCGCAACTAGCCATAGGGGTATGCTGGTTGAGACTCGCTCCACGCATCTTGGTAACGGGGTTTAGCATATTCGATAACTATCTATACAACCCAACGTCTCAGATCGTAGAGGATATCAACGGAGCTATTGTGAACGGTATTGTTGTTGAGGGTATGGTGCTACCGGTATCGTTTAAACGTGTTGTATCGATTCTTAGAACTGTGCTTGAAGAGCGTAGACCAGCGATAGTTGTAGGCCTAGGCTTTGCACCACGAGCTTCGAAAGTGGTTGTCGAGATAGCCTCTACGAATATAGCCTACTTCCAGGCTCCCGACGTTGATGGCTATCTAGCTGAGGGTATTGAGATTGAGAGTGGTGGAAAGCTTGTTGTTGAAACGAGTATCCCTCTCAAAGACGTTGTTGAGTACTGTACGAAAACACTTCGCCTACCCGTGGTACCAGGCATGAGTATAGGTACGTATCTATGTAATACCGCAGCCTATATCATAATGAGCTATGCTGAGCGCCGCAACGCTATTGGGGGATTCCTACACATACCACCAACAACCGATGTCTCTATGAGACTCAGACTCCCAAGCTCTCTTCCCTATAGAGAAGTTCTTGACGCTGTTCTATGCGTATTAAGGGTATGCGTAGACTATGCTCGAAGAAAGGGTGTTATACAGCCCTAGGGCTCTCTACCGCTTTACATGGCCTGAATACCTAGCTACCAGTGGGCATAGGGGGTCTCCAGCATTGAGATCTCCGAAGAGTGCGTAAGCTCTGGAAAAGCACCCACCTCTACACCATGCTCTCAAACTACACTCCGAACACGGTTTTGAGAGCTGGGGATGCACAACCTTCTTAACGATGTCGCTGGTCATGTACTTCTCAACGGCTTTACGTAGAGAGCCCTCTCTTCGTATAGACGCTACCACTATGTCAACGGTATCGCATAGCACAAGCCTACCAGCAGGGTCTATATCTATAACGTCTAGGGTTCTACAGCCATAGGCTACGACTTTCGGAGACGCAATGACCGTTCTTATAAACGGTGAGCACCATAGGTGTAGGTATATGCCATAGCTTTGAGCTTTCTCTAGAGCTTGCCTAACCGCATACAGATACTCTAGGTAGCTAACGTATGTACCCGTTATACGTGCTCTACCGACGGGCATAACGGGTATCAAAGCTACTTCGCTAGGCTCGAACTTCATAACGATCTCGACGTACTCTCCGGAGTACATGTAGTTTACCGTGCTGACCGCCATAACAGTGCCGAACTCTAGTCCGAGCTCTCTAAGCCTTGTGAGGAAGTTCATAGCCTTGTCGAAGGAACCGACATAGCGTATTCTATCATGGATAGCCTTAGGGCCATCTACACTCACATACACAAACACGTCGTATTTAGCTAAAAGCCCAATTCTATCGCTATCAGTAACACTACCATTGGTAACGATTGAGACTCCAACACCCTCCTCTCTAAGAACCCTGATGAGCTCAGCAGTGTCGCTATGTATAAGCGGCTCGCCTCCAGATAGAGATACGTGCTCTACCCCCATACTAGCAAGCTCCTTCGCTAGTCTAAGCTTTTCACTCTTCGAAAGTTCGCCAAGTATGTGAAATCTAGCGGTATAGCAGTGGAGGCAACTCATATTGCATCTCGATGTCATGATCCAGATGACGCTGCGTGGAGTAGACGCTACAGACATCCTGTACACTACCTTCAGCTAAGCTATATCTTTGGGTAGAAGTATCTACATCGACACGCCTTATTTCTTATACACCGTTCCAAGCTTAGCTCGGCAATGTTTAGAGCTGAATCTCGAAGCTTCTCTATAGCTCTTCTACGCTCTGGATCCCTAACCTCATCAGCGTTGATAACGGTATTCGCCTTCTCTAACAGGCGTAGTGAGGTATCTATATCGTTCTCTATATAGCTTCTGATAGCGGTCTTCACAAAGTCTATAACTGAAAGCAGGGTGCGATAGCTAAGGTTGTTAGAGATGTGTACTCCGTTATGTGTTAGGAGCTCTATGATTTCACGTAGATACCTCGTAAATATTATGCTGTCAACAACATCGAGAGGCTGCTCAGCACCCTCAACGAGTATCCTCTTCGCGATACGCATACACAGAGCGTAGCTCTTTATAAAGTCCTGGTACAGCTTAGACAGCTCACTATCTTCACCTCTCTCAATCTTTGATAACGCTTCGAGTGTTGTTGAAGCGAGCTTGTCGAGGATATCCCTGAGGTTGATGCCGTAGTCCGTGAATATAACATCGTGATACATGGACCCGGGTTTAGCTACCACTACGGCTAGGGGTATACACTCCTTGAGTTTTTCACCAAGCTCTATAGCTTCGCTATAGCTAGCCTTGATCCTAACCCTCGTCACCCCCTCGATATAGCTCGCGATGAGCTTTCTTAGAGCGGTGTCGATGCTTCCCTTAACCTCTATGAATATGTTCATCTCCTCTTCAGACTCGCTACGTCTCTGAGGTTTAACGACTATCCTGTTGCCGTCGAAGATAACGTCTACACTAGAACCAGGTTCGAGACCTAGCTCTCGAGCCCACTTCTTGGGTATGGTGATAGCTACAGACTTCATACCTACCCTAAGAACCTTTCTAACATCGTATTCAACCACAGCTCTGTACCCCTTAACGACCTTAGAGTGTATTGAGATAATATAGCTAATCGAATAGTTTAAACCCTATCGATATCCCTTAACCTTAGCATATCCTCTACCGAGTTCACATTGAAGAACTCTCTTCCCGGGTTCTCCGAGACCATCTCTATCGGTATCCTAAACACCTTAGCTAACGGAATGAGCTTGTGTAGCGCGAATACGCTTCTCTCCAACCCGTACTCAACAGCTTTTAGAAAACCCTGTCTATACACAGCGCATAGGGGTTCGACATAGCCATCGCTCCACATAGGTATACAGGCATCGTACTCCTCACTACAGAGCTCGATAATCCTCTCTATGGTTCTCGATGAGATGAACGGCATGTCTCCAGCAACCACAACAACCTCACGAAACATCCTCAACACTAGGTACAGAGCTCCTAGAGGACCGATAAGCAGTGTATCGATAACCGTGTCTATACCTAGATCGTTAAGATGGTTTGCACTTCGATAAGAGGCTACGGCTACTACCTTAACCACCCCTCTTACCTTACGTAGCTGCTCCACCGGGTAGAGGATTAGGGGCTTGCCATCAACTGGGTAGAAGAGCTTGTCTATGAGTGTACGCTTAGAGTATCCACCAGCTAGTACAGCTCCTATCATCTCCGTACCTCGATAGCTATGACGTTCCCCGGCTTTGCATTCCTGTAGATCTGGTACAGTATGTGTCGACACGACTCGTCTAGAGATCTATCATCGATTTGAGCAAGGGATTCGAACGGAATGTATATCCTCCTACGAAGGTTGAGAACTGTCACGTCCATGCCTAGCTGCTTGACTATGCCATCAACACAGTGAGGAGGTACATCTATGGCGAAGCGAACTATGTCTAGCGATGAATCGAAGTGTTGAATCTTCAAAGCGTAGTCAAGAGGTTTATAGCGCTCTATTATCAGCATCAGGTAGCTCTTCTCCAAGCCTCCTCCCTTAGCATATCCTCAATGTTGTAGTGACTCTTCTTGTACCACTCCAGTATGTCTAGGAACCTCGTGTAGAGGTACTTCATAACGAAGCATAGACGTGGATCGTCGGTTTGACTACAGTACTCATCTACAAGCTTCTCTAAGCTACGTCGTGGATCGTATCTCGTGTACGCTTTTAGTACAAGCTCTTTAAATGTGTTGAGAACCTCATCTCTATCGAAATACCCAACAACTCGACGTGTCTCCTCTCTAAGATCTAGCCATAGCCTCTCTAGAGGCTCGGTCTTGAGCTCTGGAGATGCTCTCTGAACTACCTGCTTCACCTTCTTGTTCACGAGACCCACCAACTGCGCTATACCGAACAGTATCTCTTCAGGTCTTGGAGGACATCCAGGTATGTATATGTGTACTGGGAGGAGTTTGTCTATCCCTCCATGAACTGAGAAGCTATCGTAGAAGATACCACCGCTACACGCACACGTACCTACGGCTATGACTATCCGTGGCGATGGGGGCATAGCCTCGTAGGCTTTCTTAGCCGCATAGTATGTCTGTCTAGTTAGAGGCCCTGTTACCAATAGCGCATCTGCATGACGTGGAGAGCCAACGAGTTTTACTCCAAGCCTCTCAGCATCGTAGTACGGTGTAAGCACATCGAGTATCTCTATATCACAGCCATTACATGCACCGGTATTGAGGTGAAACACCCATATAGACTTAAGTTTTCGACCCATGTACCTCACCTACCGTAGCTTTAGTACTGGGCTTGTGAAATATAGGGATAGACTCGTAGATTCTACTAGCAGCTCTTACACGACGACATCTATCGCATAGATTTACATAGCCAGACATCTCCTCCCGTAGAGCCTGTGGAAGGTGTGTTGTAATAGCGTTAGCCTTAGCGACCTGGCGTACAGTAGCGTTTGTGTATCTTCCACAGACAGCGCATTTCACGAGGGGTATCTCAACGATCTGTATCAGATCCTCTTTATTTGGTGTTGCAAGCTCAAACTCTCTCGATAGCTTGATAGCCATCGCTGGACAAGCCTCTTCACAGAACGCACACCTTATACACCTACTAACATCGAGTTTTACCCTCCGTACACCCCGCTGAAGATCATCCTCAACAGTTATAGCATCGGGAGGACATGCTCGTGCACAAGCACCACACCCTATACATCGCTCCGGATCAATTATTGGTCTACCTCTGTATTCTGGGGGTGCTTCTGTTGGTTCGAAGGGGTAGGGAAGTGTTACGTAGCTCGTCATAGACCGAGCCTCACACTCTTCTTACGAGATATCTTTACCAGCTCACTCTGTGTTAACACACGTTTCTCACCACTCTTAACGTTAACTATGATCACTCTCTCTGTACAGCTATAGCAAGGATCGATACTAGCAACTATGAGAGGTGCATCTGCAACAGTATAGCCCTTGAGCATCTCGGGTGCAACAGGTAGGTTGTTGAATGTTGCTGCTCTCGCTCTATACCTATACACTCTGTTACCAGGCCCTGTCATCACGT
>DQTV01000010.1 GCA_015662595.1 Ignisphaera aggregans | reverse complement strand
GTGCTTCTGACGCACCCTATTCCGTCATCTCAACACACACCATACTCCCTGCACATGATTTCACGGCCCTGCAAGTAAGCACGTAGGTTAAGCTCTGCTAGCCTACCTCGACCAACCTTAAGGACCGCTTTTTCTAGATACCCTAAGTCTATGTAGTCCTTGAGCAGTGCTGAGGCTGCACCAAGAATAACCATGTTGGTACTTTGGGGAGCACCAAGAGATTCCGCTATGCTAGATGCAGGAATCGGATAAAGTCTTTCGATATGTTGTTTAAGCCATTTCAGTACCTCGTCCTCAGAGACATGCTCTACAATTCCAGGAAGTGCTGGATATATTATCTTCGTGTTCACAACAACTATAGTATCTTTACGAGCATAGATACAGTTCCTAACAGCTTCCATGAGTTCGGTGCTGAGAATGTAGTCAGCAAAACCGGGTGGAATTGTAGGAGCTAGTACCTCCTTACCTATCCTAACATGGACAATAACACTACCACCACGCTGACTCATACCATGAGTTTCAGCTGCTAGTGCATCGTAGCCCTTAGCTAATGCACTTTCAACAAGTAGTCTAGCAAGGGTAAGCAAACCCTGTCCTCCAACACCGGTAACGACAATGTTTACTACGTCCACAGAACCTCCCTCAGGACCAGAACTTCAGCCATTCATCTCTATCAATTTGTTTACTTAGCACTATTGCGTTAAATGGACATATATCTGCGCATACTCCACATCCCGTACAGAGCTCCGGATCTATGTAAGCTCTTCTATCCTCAAGAGATTTCTGACGTATTGCCGGACAGGCAAACAGTGAATAGCATACTGAACAACCTCGACACTTATCCTCGGATACTCTATACGTAACTCTTTCATAACCTGCTTTCAGCGCTCGCCTAAGCGCTACAAGCGCGCAAAGTCGACGCGAAATTATGACTGCCGGCTTACGTTCTCGCTCAACATATTCAAGTGCTTCAGCTATAGTTTTCTCAGCCTCCTTAACTCTGAACGGATCTATAACCTTCACCCATTCTATCCCTAGTGCTTTAACGAGAGCCTCCAAATCAATAGCTTTCGTTTGTTCCCCCATAGCCGTAATCCCAACACCTGGATGTGGTTGATGCCCCGTCATCGCAGTCGTCTTGTTATCGAGTATTATTACTAAGAGTGGGTTGTTGTTGTACACGGCGTTGATAAGAGGTGGTATTCCGGCATGATAAAACGTTGAATCGCCTATTATTGCTATGGGTATTCTGTCGTGAACTACCCGCGCAAAACCATTTGCGAAACCTATGCTAGCACCCATGCATATGCATGTATCTTGCACTCTGAAAGGCGGGTTGATACCAAGGGTATAGCATCCTATATCACCACAGAAAATAGGCTCTCGTTCACGCCCCTTCTTACTAGTTAGAATGTCTACCTGCTTTCTGAGTACATAGAACAGTGGTCTGTAGGGACAGCCAGGGCATAACTGAGGCGGGCGTGGAAACACGTACTTGGGTAGCTGAGTAGCAGCAGGCTCCGGCATGCTGAAGGACATGTTTAGGAATTTTGCAATGGCTTTTAATGCTCTATCCACAGTCATCTCGTAAGGATATCCTACAAGATCTTTACCTCGGACTACGACTCTAATGCCCTCATCGAAAAGCAAGTTCTTTAATTGCTGCTCAACTACAGGTTCAAGCTCCTCTACAACGAGTATCTTCTCTACATCTTCAACAGCCTTTAAAACCATGTCTCGCGGTATGGGAACTGGAGTTGCTAGCTTCAAGAGCTTGATCTTGTCCTCTAAACGTAGTATCCTTAACGCCTCCTTCACGTAGGCATAGGAAATCCCTGGAGCCACTATGAGCACTCTACCCTCACCCTCAATTCTATTTAGTGGTACCTTCGAGATTTCACGCGATATCATTTCCCAACGCTTAAGCATCTCAACTCTAAGCTCGCGTGCATGAGCTGGAACGAGAACATATCTCTTAGGATTTTTAACATATGTACCACGCCTTATCGGTGAACGAATACTCTCTAACTCAACCACGACCCTGGTGTGAGAAATCCGTGTTGTTGATCGGAATATTACGGGATGCTTCATTCTTGCACTGAATTCAAAAGCCTCCTTTACAAGGCTCTTCGCTTCCTTTGGATGATTAGGCTCGAAAACGGGTATGTATGCATGCAATCCGTATATTCTATTATCTTGCTCATTCTGACTACTCCACATACTCGGGTCGTCTGCTGAAACTATGACAAACCCCTCCTCTACACCTGTATACGCACTGCTCATCAAAGGGTCGGCTGCTACATTAAGCCCCACATGCTTCATAGCTACCAGACTTCTCGTTCCGGCAGTGGCTGCTGAGTACGCTATCTCAAAGGCTACTTTCTCATTGACACTCCACTCAACATATATACCCACATCCCTAGCAACCTCAGCTAGAGCCTCAACAATCTCTGTAGATGGCGTACCGGGATACGCAGTTGCCAGGGCTACCCCAGCCTCGATGGCTCCACGCGCTATAGCTTCATTACCAAGAAGCACTACCTTACCGCTACTCATGTTTAGCGTGTCTCTCAAGCCCATTCTATGTAGCCCAGAAGACTTAGGCTTGAAATAGTAAAAAGTCGTTTACGTACAAACAGGCTTATACCTTAGCATCGGCGGTCAATCCTTAGCAAAGCTACAACATAGATCTGATACTACACATCTATCGCATAGAGGTTTTCTCGCTTTACAAGTCTCCCTTCCATGCTGAATTAGTAAGAGGTGCATAAGGCGTAGAACTGAGGTTTCTCGACCTAGAAGTTCAAGAAACCTCCGTCTAATGTCCTCATATCGAGCATCTGACGAAACTATACCAAGTCTGCGAGAGACCCTATCGATATTTGTATCTACAGGGAATGTTGGTTTATTGAAGTACATCAGCAACACCACATCAGCTGTTTTAGGCCCTATACCAGGTAGTTTAAGCAGCAATTGACGTGCAGCTTCAACATCTAATTCACTAATCTTTTCAATTATGCAACTGCCCTGAACTAGGAAGATGGAGGCTAGCTTCTTCAACATAATAGCTCTACGTCTATGAAGTCCTGCTGGTGCTATAGCGCGTTGGAGTTCTTCGTCTGATAGTCTAAGCAGGGCCTCTGGAGTTACGCTTTTCACCACCTTCTTTAGATTATCGAAGGCCCGAATAGCGTTTCTTTCACTAGTATTCTGACTCAATACTATGCCCACTAACACCTCAAACAATTCGCCTTTAGAGGTGATAAGCTTCAAAGCTATGAATTCATCTTCTCTAACCACATACCTACCCCTAAGTCTATTGAATAGATCCAACACCTTCTCTCTATTCCATGTACACACCATCTATCAATCCCAATACAAAGTAAAACTTAAGCTCTGTCTTTTAAGTTAAAGTAGAGTCGGCTCCCGCCCCACTGAAAGCGTGAT
>DQTV01000112.1 GCA_015662595.1 Ignisphaera aggregans | reverse complement strand
TATAGCGTGGAAGAGCTATTACATAGTGTTGAGGTTGATAACAGCCCTTAACAATCCACAGCATACCTAGCGCCTCAACGATGAAACCCTCGATAGGCATGGAGATCACGTACTGGACAGCTGTCTATGGTGATTCTAGTTTCCACAGCACATCCCCGTAGATACCTAATACCGATTGCCATACATAGCTACCGGGACATCCGTCCACATATTAATAGGGCTGGACATATTAACTCGTCCAAGCCACACCACTGTACCAGGTGTATACCTGTTCAGGTGCATACCCATGCATCTATACCTAAAGAGTGTTGAGGAGTTTGAAGAGGCTGTAAACAGGCTGAACTTAACGTGGATAGACCTTCAGTTTACGGATCTATTCGGATATCTACGGCATGTCACCGTACATAGAAGTCTGCTCGATAAAGAAGCACTTGTTAGGGGTCTAGGGAAGCTTGATGGTAGTAGCGTTAAGGGGTTTGCAACGATTGAGAGTAGCGATCTTGTTCTGAAACCCGTTGTAGATACGCTAGCTCCCTTACCATGGCTTCACCGCGGTGGTAGAGTCATATGCCAGGTGTTTAGGGGTGAGCATAGGTATCCTAAAGACCCTAGATACGCTGCTGAGCGAACTGAGGAGCTGTTAGCGAACGAGGGTTTGAGGGCCTTTATCTCCCCAGAGATAGAGCTGTTCATATTCGATAAGGTTAGAGTGGAGGTCTTTCCGTGGAGACAAAGCCTTGAGATAATCTCTATTGAGGGTCCGTGGAGTGGAGAGGCTGGGGTATTCAACAGGTTTAAGGATGGGTACTACATGCCACCGCCAAAGGATGTCCTTGCTAGCTTCAGGATCGAGGTTGCGGAAACGCTTCAGAAGTACTTCGGTATAGAGGTTGAGGTTCTACATCACGAGGTTGCAGCTGCAAGTCAGCACGAGATAAACTTCCGCGGTGGTAACATTGTTGAGTCTAGCGACAAGACACAGACCGTGAAGCTGGTGTTCAAGGTCTTAGCTCATCAGCGAGGGCTTGTAGCAACGTTCATGCCGAAACCCATATTCAATGACAACGGTAGCGGCGTACACGTACACGTGAGTATATGGCGTGGTGAAACCAATCTGTTCTACGATCCAGACGATAGCTATGCTGAGCTTAGTCAGTTCGCTAGGTACTTCATCGGAGGGCTTATAGAGCATGGTAGAGCGCTCTCCGCTATAGTGAACCCAACAGTAAACAGCTATCGCAGACTTGTCCCTGGATACGAAGCTCCTGTATACCTAGTGTGGAGCAAGTCGAATAGGAGTGCAGCGATAAGGATCCCAGCGTACCTACGTGGACAACCACACCGAGTAAGGATTGAGTACAGGCCACCCGATCCAAGCGCAAATCCCTACCTAGCCTTCGCAGCTATCGTACTCGCTGGTATGGATGGTGTGCGTAAGAAGATAGATCCTGGAGACCCAGTGGATGAGAACGTCTATAAGATGAGCGTTGAGAAGAGGAAGAGCCTCGGTATAAAGGAGTTACCGAGATCGCTTGACGAAGCGCTTGACGAGCTTGAGTGTGATCATGAGTGGCTCAAACCTGCGTTCCCCACTGAGCTCATTGAGAGCTACATAGAGCTTAAGCGCGCTGAAGCTAGAGAGCTTGCTAAGTACGTATCACCAGCTGAGGTCTATTACTACATAGATGTGTAGCACACAACCACTTTTTATCCGTGAGGCGCATGCCTTCTCCAAGGCGTGGAATTGTGCGTATTCTAGCTATCTCAGGTACGCCCGGTGTAGGCAAGTCGTCGATATCTAAGCGCCTTAGTGAAGTTCTAGGAGTTCCCTGGATAGACCTATCACAAGCAGTTATTGAGAACAAGCTCTATGTAGAGTTCGATGATCTTAGAGCTAGCTACATAATCGACGAAGCTCGTGTACGTGAATACCTGGAGAGGATGTATAAAGAGCGTGGGCCCTACATCCTCGCTAGTCACTACGCTGAGATAGTTCCACACGAACTTCTCGAGCTCATAGTGGTCATAAGACTCCACCCACTTCACCTTATTGAAAGGCTAACGCGTAGGGGGTGGAGCTGTAGAAAGGTAGCTGAGAATGTTGAGGCTGAGCTCCTATCTGTATGCACACGAAACGCTGTTGATGAGCATGGCGACGAGATGGTTGTTGAGATCGATGCTACGGGTAGAAGCGTAGATGATGTGGTTAGCGAGATCCTCAGCATTGTGTTTGGCGAGAAGTCTGTGGAGCATGGTCATAGGATAGACTGGCTATCGCAGCTAAGCTCAGAAGAGCTAACCAGAGTTCTCAGCTATATCGAAGCGTGTAGATGACGTATCGCTAGCTAGGTATAAAGGCTAGTTGATAGCGATCCCCGCTCTACGGGGCTCGAAATGCTTGACGAGCACAATCTTGTGAAGAGCGGAGTTCTTAGAGTTGCTGAGCTCATGGCGATAGCCGCGAAGACAGCTCCAAAAGCTAGGGGTATAGACAACATAGAGGTGAAGGTCGTTACCGAGAGAGACGAGCTGGAGAGGTTAGCTAAGGTTAAGGAGGAGCTCGCTTCAGAGTATGGAGCCTTTCTATCTCGAGATGCTAAAAGTGTTCGGGAGTCCGACGCTGTTGT
>DQTV01000043.1 GCA_015662595.1 Ignisphaera aggregans | reverse complement strand
TTTGATTAGTCCTGTAGATCCGATTCTGTGTGGTATAGATCTTTTACCGACCTTGACGAGCATGGGTACGCCAATAGCGTTCATCTGACCAGCTATAAGAACTACTCCTCGAGGTAGTCGAACAAGTTTTCTTTCGATAGTTTGAGAGACACCTGTTAGCTTAAGGATATACGTAGCGTCGTCAGGGGTTATGCGGTGTATAAACCATGTGTTTAGCATTGATAGTACGACCGGGTCTACGAATATGGGTCTCTGAGACACTATGGCTAGACATATCCCGAACTTTCTTCCCTGTGTTGCGATTAGAGCTAGGTAGTCACGTGCAAGACTCCAGGTTACTGGGTAAGTACGTGGGTTAGGTGCATAGTTCTGAGCTTCCTCAATTACGAAGAGTAGATACCTCTCATCACCTCTAACCTTGTACTCAGTAAACTTTCTGTAGAGAAGTCTTGCGAGATAGCCTATCACCAACTGTTTAACGGGTAGTGGGATACCGGGTGCTCCCTCAGCTGAGAAATCCAGTATTACTAGGCTTGGTCTACTCGTTATCTCATCGATGAGATCAGAGCCGATGGTGGGTTCTCGTGCAACAAGTTTATAGTTCTCAACTATATCCCTATAGAACTTCTCAACAGCTGATCTAACAGCCCGTAGAGTTTGAGGATGAAAACCGTGTTCTCTATGTGAGAGACTGCTAAGAGCTTCGTAGATCTCATGAACTCTGTTAGTAAAGAGCTCTGTATAGCCATACACCTCACCAAGCTCATGAAGAACTCGTTCAAGAGCTGAAACCTGTAGCTCACTAACCTCTACACCACCACTTCTGTAAATAACTATGAACTCAGCTAGTTCACGAGCTGTGAACTCGTCTAGGTCTATCCTAATGATTTTGGTAAACGGCTTAGCTCGTACTGGAGACTTCTCGAATACGAATCTATACACCTTGTTGAAGGCTCCCAAACCTCTTCTCTTAGCTATGTACACCTCGTGAAAATCTACGTAGTCTCCATTAGCATCGACAACGATTGTGGGTATAGCTACTCTAACCCCCTCCCTACCCGTAGGTATAGAGGATAGAAGCTCGATTAGGTACCCAACTGTATAGCTCTTACCACTTCCTGTCTCACCAAACACTCCTATATGCATCGTGATGTTCTCGACGATCAGCGGTAGTGGAGCATCTTCGTAGCCTAGTATGGACCCGAACCACACTATACCCTCGCTATCCCTATCGAGATTGAGTATCTTCTCGAAGATGTTGTCCTTACCGAGAGAAACCACAGGATCACCGGGCTCAGGTGGGAACCTGACATCGGATATCGACCCCCTCTCTACAGCGCCTATCAAGCTCATCTCAATCACTGTGTATCTACGACCAGCAACTCGAATAATCGATACATCTTCACCACGTCTTCTAAGCTCAGACCAGGGATCTCCTTCCTGAAAGAACTCGTTTACTGGGACGATCCTATCTACTCTAGCGAGAATCTTCAATCCACGCCTCGTCTCTATCCCTACCAACATACCCTCAACGACAGTGTTCTCACCATACTCAGTAAGCTGTGCACGTGCATGAGTAGTAGTTGCACCGCTCAACACAATACCTAGAATCACTTCGCTACCCACTAGCAGTGGTTACGCTACATGACGAGTTTAAGTATCTCGGCTCTACCGGCGTTACCTACGGCCAGCGCTCATAAGCTCGATCAGGTACTCGATGGCTAGCAATGCGAAGAGTAAGGCATACACTATATTCCCGCTGGCTATACCGTCCGTAACCGTTAGGTAGATGAATAGCGCTGCCAACGATACCCTAAGCACCGTTACTACTATTCCCACGCTCTTCTGAGTAGAGATACCGACATACTCTCAATCCTCACGGGATTTTATACCAGAACCGGTTCCAGAAACTATATACGTATTCACGGGTTATAAGCCTTGGGACATCATGTGAATAGAGAGTATTCACTATCAACTCAGTCTACATATCACCACAACGCTCGCTTCGATGTGATCAACCTGGGCATGGATATAGCTAGCACACTGCATACGCTATGCGGTGTACGCATATCGATGTCTAGAACCGTCTACGATAACCTCTATACTCTCCCAGCCTAGTCTTCCACGGCTGTATTTCGCAGTTAAGTGGTGAGATCTTGCCTCAGCCTCTTGTAGACGACTATGAGTTTGGGTACATAGTTATCGGTGGTAAGGGCTATAGACACGATGTTATCATTACGCCTACGCGTGTTGTTGCGGATTGGTGGAGACTTGAAGGTCATAGACTGCAGATTCCCGATGTGAGAGACTACATGGCTGAGGATGTCGAGGCTGTTGTTATCGGTACAGGTTACGATGGTCTTATGAGAGTCGATCCGGAGGTTGTTGAGGAGTTTAGAAAGCGTGGTGTAGAGGTCTACATTGCAAAGACTAGAGAGGCCGTAGAGATATACAACGATTTAGTGCGTAGAGGTAAGAAGGTGCTTGCGTTTCTACACCTTACATGCTAGAGAATAACCTTTTTTGGCTCGTCTATGCTGCTGCTAATCTCCTTGAATGGAAGGACGACTGTCTCTCGAGGCATATGCACACCGTCGCTGATCACAACCTCATCACCTATAACACTCCCGCGATCAATTCTAACCCACTTACCTATGTAGACACGCTCACTGACAATAGCGCACTCTATATAGCTATACCCCTCGATCACCACATCTCTAAAGAGTAGAGAGTCGATAATTCGGGTCCCCGGACCTATCTGAACCCCTTCAAGAATAATCGTGTTGGGTCCCAAGACACTACCTTCCCTAACGACACAGCCCTTAGCTATGTACACAGGGTGGTGTATCGTGACATCGCTGTGTATCTCCGCTTCGGGATCTACGTAACCCTCGGGATAGAACCTGCGTAGAGCCTCTATATTAGCTTCGAGATAGTCTTTGGGTACCCCGATATCACTCCACAGACCTCGGTACACATAGCCATACACATCGCCATACCTTAGGATGTTCGGGATTAGATCTCGTGCAATTCTATAGAAGCTGACAGAGGGAATGAACTTAAGCACCTCAGGTTCGAAGACATAGATTCCAGCGTTAGCTAGCTTCGAGGGTGGGTTTTCACGAGGTTTCTCAACAAAACTACGAATTCTATAGCTATCGTCTAGGACAGCCACACCATAGCGTGAAGGATCGCTGACCTCTACAAGCATAAGCGTTGCTATACCCCCATGCTTACGGTGGAAAGCCAGTATAGACTCTATACAGACATCGGTAAACACGTCTCCGTAGATAACGATGAACGTGGTGTCAAGGCCGTAGAGCTGCTCAACAAGCTTGAGGGGACCAGCATCGCCAAGAGGTTTTGTCTCCTTTGCAAATTTTATCGGAGCTTTACCAACGTACTTACCGCTGTACCTCCGCTCAATAACTTCAGCTAGGTAGCGTACCGATATCACTACCTCCTCTAGATCTAGACGAGATAGGCTCTCAAGAATCCAGTCGAGGAGGGGTTTACCCAGTATGGGGAGCATCGACTTGGGTCTCGTTAGTGTGAGTGGCCTTAATCGAGTTGCGAAACCTCCCGCAAGAACTATGGCTTTCATTGATTGGGAACCCTCAGAGAATAGTTATGGATAGATGTAGATAAGGCTGTTTCAGCACCGCTGTCAGCAACACGGTTTCTCATCAGATCTCAGACACAGCCGTGATCATCATCCAGCGCACTCTACCCTCTCCGAACCCTATCGTAGAGCTTTACGAGTATATAGCCAGCCAACGTCAGCTTATACCTTCCACTACGCGTTCTCTTAACAAACCCCTCTCTACGTAGCTTCCTCACAACCCTCTTAGCCTCATCAACGCTCTTCCCCCATAGACTCGCCAGCTCCTCTATGCTGAACGAAGCCTTGTCGCTTCTCATCA
>DQTV01000055.1 GCA_015662595.1 Ignisphaera aggregans | reverse complement strand
TTTATAGACCTCGACATCCTCATCCTCATAAAGCTTCTTAAGCCTAACCATACTCTTCACCCCGCAGAGCTTATTTCCTCAGAAAGTAGTAGTGCAACACACTTATAAACCTACCTCATATAAGCGTATCTACACCAACGCTCATTCCCTACCCAACCCCTTGCTTATAGAGTTATACAGGTTTAGCAAGGCGATTAGGTGTGGCTATGGCTAAGCCTAGGATAAGGCTTGTGGTTA
The DNA here is from genome assembly GCA_015662595.1 of Ignisphaera aggregans. Lineage (GTDB taxonomy): Archaea > Thermoproteota > Thermoprotei_A > Sulfolobales > Ignisphaeraceae > SZUA-1435. The sequence goes on along the minus strand of DQTV01000055.1, from coordinate 6,486 downwards.
CGGGGTCTAACCCCATAGCGCTGATTAGATGTCTTAGCCTTGCTAAAAAGGCTATGCACTTCATCAAGCCCTACGCTGATGTAGGGATAGTCATAGCCCTGGATACCGATGTTAGGAGCGGTATAATGGTTGAGGACGAGGCTTTTATCGAGTGTGAAGATGAGGAGGAAGCTCTTGAGAAGATCATAGCTATCAGCTCCGATATAGCTATGAATAAGTGGGTTGTTGAACAGGCTTCAGCAGCTATAGACTATATGTAGTTCTCTCGAGGTATATTAACGATGTACGCTATACATAGCTTATAATCTTGGAGAACCGTTACGCGTTAAGGAGCGTAGCTATGCTGAGCATGGCGGCTGATGAGCGTGACCTAGCTGTAGAGCTGCTCATGAGCATGAAGAGGTTTTTTAAGTTTAAAGAGCTTGAGAGCTTGCTAAACATATCCGTACCCACGATATGGAGGTACATCCATGGGGAGATCAAGCCTAGTATCGATAGAGCTAGGGAGATGCTAAACAAGCTCCTCAGTAGAGACGTTCTAAACATCGTTAGAGACAAGATACTGTCTGTATACAGTAACGGTATTGTAAACGTGTACAACCTAGCCTACAGTATAGACATCCTGAGCATAGCCTCTATAGATGCCTATCTATGGGCTTACAACCTAAGACCAACAGCTATCGTAACTGCTGAAACCGATGGTATACCCCTAGCAACTCTCATAGCTAAGAGGCTCAACGCTAAGCTAGCAACTGTTAAGAGAAGAAAGGATGTTGGCTTTAAGAGATTCTACGAAACCAACTACATCGCCTACGATCCACCCGGGATCGTTACGCTCTACCTACCTGAAGGAGTTCTCAACGCTAAGGATAGGGTTCTGATCGTTGATGATCTTGTTAGAAGCGGTAGAACTTCACAAGCCGTTGCAGAGCTAGTTAAGCAGAGCGGTGCTGAAGTTGTTGGATTCTACGCGCTTATAGGTATGGGGAGTGCTTGGAAGTCAACGATAGAGAAGATCGTTGGTAGTAGCTACCGCGTACTATTCGAGGTGTCTCAACATACCGACCAGGGTTAGGATAGTAGTGGTACACGGAGTTCCGTGGAGAGCGTGTATCGATGCTCATAGAGCTATCGAGGATCTCAAACCCGATGCACTGCTTCTCTGCGGAGGTCTACACGAGTGCTATACACTCTACCACATATCCACACCCATCCCCATGCTAGCCGGTGTAAACGCTCTTGGAGACGATATCTACGAGATCAAGGCGCTTAAGCTACGCGATGCCTATGCAGCGGGTAGGTGGATCTGTACACATGTCCACGGCTCTAAGCTGTGTATAGGCGGTGTCGACGCTCTTAACCATAGTCAGAACGTTGACAAGCTCATAGCGTCAGCGCCTAGGGATATCGATCTGGCTATCCTACTCAGCTACTATCCACCACGTGAGAGCGTGTGTTCGGTTATCGAGCTAGCTAACAGGTTTCGTATATCCATAGGCATTCCACAGCTTGATAAGAGACTGAGAAGCGTACTGACCTCGGTACCCCTACTACTCATCTCATGCCATCCAAGGCTCAGACCCCTATGTATAGAGAGGGAGCGTGGATACATACACATATCCCTAGGCCCTACACCCCTCATCGCTATGGAGGTAGAGGTGCTGAGAGGAGATGTCGAGCTTCGCGATGTTAGAGTCGTTGAAGCGGTATCTAGCTCAATATACACGCGGTAGAATTGCTGTAGTTATCGGCGATGAGCTGTGTAGCGAAAGCGAGAGGCAGTTGATGTACAGGGGTGTCTGTGGCGATATCCCTGCAGAGGAAGCTGAGCTCCTAACACATCTCTATACAGCTCTACGTAAGCTGATAGCACCTCTGTACCCAGAATGCATAGTGTTCCTCTGCGCCAATGACGTGGTTCAGAAGGTGTTTAGGGGATCGATACAGCTATACGCGTGTAGTAGCGGTAAGCTCGAGCTTTCTAAGCATAGACTAGACTCATTCCTAAAGTGTCTCTCGATAGCAGATACGCTCCTCATACTAAGGCTTTCAAAGCCTATGAAACCCGTTGTGGATGTCATCCCCCTAGCCATAGCTATGGGTAAGCGCGTTGTTGTGATCTCCAAGGATTTTCGCGATCTCGATGGGTATAGCGATGAGTATGTACGTATAGACGCTTAGCGAAGTCCATGCCTTCTCAAGCTCTCAACGGTATCTATCCTATATACATCCCCACCCCACACACCCGATAAACAAACCACTTTCTCACGAACAGAGCCACACACAAGCTCGAGACATACGTCTATAGGTGGTTTCAGATCGCCTAAGCTAAGCTCAGCAACACCGTTTCTAACCGGGGCTTCAGATACAATGCCAATACTTGTAAGCATAGCTCTACACCCATCTCTAAGACCCTGAACAACTATCGATGTACCTCGCTGAACATAGGAGTTGTCCCTACCTATAGGCTCGACAACACCGTCTTCACGAAGCCAGAACATCCTCACCTTCGTAATGGGTGCTCTAGACACGTGCTCAAGTCTATACCTGTAGAACCCTGTATCTAGCAGGTGTATGGGTGTGGAGACAAGTATCCCGCCATCGCTACGAAGACTAAGCTCACGAGATTCGATCACGAGTCTGCTCTCACCATCACCAGCCTCTACCAGGAACACGTAGGTACCGCTCTTTGGAGGTCTTAAAACGCCCTGCATAACCACCTCAGCGCTACGCTCATACCCATCAACATCCTTAACAAGCTTAGCCTCAGCTCGAGGAGCGATCGTTACGTACCTAACCTCGCCGTCTAGGCTATAGCGAATCTCAACCCCTCTCTCAACTCCGCTAACGAGCTTGATAGCGATGTACATGTCTAGAGCTCCAACAACATAGCTAGGTCGCTGAATCGGGATATAAGCTGTGTATCCTTAGAGCTCTCTAGCCATAACGTAAGCGTCCTCACCATCGAGATAGTAGCTCTCTATCCTCTTAACTATCACGAAGCTAAGCTTCTGATAAAGCCTTATAGCAGGCTCGTTACTCACCCTAACCTCCAGATACGCTTCCTCAACAGAGAACTCCCTCTTCAAAGACTCGAGAGTAGCGAGCATCATCATCGTCGCTAGCCCTCGTCTACGATACTTCTCCCTAACAGCAACGCTAACGATATGTCCAAGCCTCCTCCTAACAGGCTTGATAAACCCCGTACCCTCCTCAACACGCGGCATGACGTAGCCAACGACTTTCCCATCGACTTCAGCTACATAGAATGCCCGACCCCACTTCTCAATATGTTCTCTCCAGAAAGATAGTGGGTAGTGCTCTGGTAAGCACTCTATGTTAGCCGCTATTATGTCGTCGATATCGTCTAGGGTAGCGGGTCTTATCCTCACTACGCTGTTGGTAAACAGCATGCTCACCCAACCGCTAGGTAAATATACGTGGAGTGGAGATATAGGGGTGCTGTACAAGCTACTCCATGCGGTGTCTATGTTTGTACCACCCATCGTCTGAGATACGCTGTGTTCTTAGCGATGAGCTGAGGGGTAAGCTTATCGCTTTGGGTGTTAGCTACAGCTCGGCTATATACAGATCCATAGACGTAGCTAGGTACTTGCTTAGGTTCTGTGCCGATGTCCAGACGCTTATGACTCCCAGAGCTGCTAAAGCTATCTCACCACAGCTTTTCCACTGGGCAACAGGTCGTAGACCGATAACTAGGCTTACCGGCGATGTGGAGCACATAGCCTTGGCTCGCCAGGCGGACGCCATGGTCATAGCCCCGGCTACGCTCAAGACCGTGACGGCCATAGCCATGGGGTACGCTGTGAATAGCGTAGTGGCTACAGCTATAGCTATGAGGAGTCAGGGCAAGCCCGTAGTCATAGCCCCCGCCATGCATCGAGACCTACTACTATCTAGACAGGCTCGCGAGTCTATGGCGAAACTCTACGATATGGGGTACTACCTGCTTCCACCGATAGAGAAGGATGGAAGGGTAGTTCTCCCAGACCCCTACTACATAGCTAGGAAGGTTGTTAGCGTTAGTCTACGAGGTGAGGATCTGAGAAACCTTAGGATAGTCGTAACGGCTGGAGCTACGAGGGAGTTTATAGACGATGTCAGGTTCATCTCGAATCCGAGCAGCGGTAGGATGGGTACGGCGATAGCTCTCGAAGCGGTGTTTAGAGGTGCATCAACAACTCTTGTAGCTGGTCATCTAGAGGTTGAGCCTCCTCCATGGGTATACGTAGAGAGGGTTACGAGTACTGACGAGATGTGTAGAGCTCTTATGAAGATTGTTGAGAAGAAGAAGCCTCACGCTGTTATAATGGCTGCTGCACCAGCTGATTTCAAACCGAGTGAGAGAGTGAGGGGTAAGATCGATAGTCGTGTAGCTGAGCTAACGCTAAAGCTTATACCAACGCCGAAGATCCTTAGAGAGCTTAGAAGGGTATACAACGGTGTTGTTGTAGGGTTTGCTGCAGAGGTTGTCGAGTCTTCAGAAGAGCTTATCGAGAAAGCGAGGAGAAAGCTTGAGGAGTATGAGCTCGATGCTATCGTTGCCAACCCTGTAGGCGTACCGGGTATAGGCTTCGCCTCACCCATGAACGAGGTCTACATATGTACACCCGATGGCCGTGTAAAGCATGCGGGTCCAGCACTCAAGGAGGTTATAGCTCGTGAGGTCGTCGACGTTGTTAAGGAGCTCATATCTCGTAGGCTAGGTATATCGCTATGAGGGTAAGGGCATTCGTACCCTACCACATAACCGGTTTCTGGTTCCCAGTAGAGACTGGAGACCCCCTAACCACGGGAAGCTATGGAGCTGGTATAGTTCTGGAGAGCGGTGTTGTTGTAGAGTTTCCGAGTAGTGTAGGTATAGAGCTAGACCCAACGTCTAGACTGTGCATGGAGATCCTCGGTGTAGACCCGTCGGTGTCTAGGTACATGGGGATCTACGAGAGGTACAGAGTTGGTGAAGGCTATGGAGCTAGCGCTGCTCGTAGCCTAGCCATAGCCCTTGTGTGTACAGCGTTGAGAGGGTTATCGACGTGTAGAGCTGGGAAAGCTGCACACATAGCCGAGGTTCTGATGGGTACTGGCTACGCCGATGTTATTGCTGAGTTCGTTGGTGGAGGCCTTGTCTACAGAGTCAAACCTGGAGCTCCCTGTATAGGTATTGCAGAGTCTATTCCACTACCACGGCTAGCCATCGTCACGTCTCCGCTCGGCTACATGACCACTCAGGAGATGCATCGAGTCTATGGCGAGGCTATAAGGATCGAGGGTATGAAGGCGTGGAACAGGTTTATTGAAAAGCCCTCTCTCGAGACATTCCTTGAGATAGCTTACAGCTTTAGCAAAGCTGTGGGCTTTCTAACCACCGATCTCGATGAGAAGGTTCGTGAAGCTCTATCTAAACACCTATCGAAGGGTATGGTCCTCGGGTACTACGTCAAGAAGAGGGTGCTGACCGTAGTGTTAGAGCCTAGCGCTGTAGAGGATGTTGTTGCAGCACTTAGAGTTATGGGCTTTGAAACCCGTGTAGACTGGGTTGGTAGAAGGGGTATAGAGGTGGTTATAGAGTGAGCGTGCCGTTCATGGCTACCGGAACCATTGTAAAGGACTACCAGCTACTGATGCAGTACTTCGAGGAGGTGAAGAGCATGGGTATGGATCCGCGACACAGCTACCCAACGTCTAGCGATATAGACTTCATAGTCCGTAGCGTTAGGAGTGGAGCTATCAGAAACCTATACGAGCTTCTAGAGAGCTTAACGCGTATGTTTAGCTCGAGGGTATGTACTGAAGCCGCTATCAGAGCCTTTAAGAAGAAGTATGGCTCTGAACCCGATCCGGATACAGCTGTTAGAGAGATAGCGTGGATGTTAGCTGGGTGGACTGTAGAGATTGCTGAAAGCCTTGGTTTGATAAGCCTTAGAAACGCCGATTACTATCTACGCTAGCCATGCCCAAGAGCTTCCCTAACAACGCTCGCTAGGATCTCTACACCCCTCCTGATATCCTCGATGCTTGGATACGTGAAGTTGAGTCTCATAGTGTCTACACCGCTACCATCGTGATAAAACGCTTTGCCAGGTACGTAGGCTACTCCACGCTCAACAGCCTTCTTCAGTAGGTCAGAGGTATCGATATCCGCATTGAGCTTAACCCACACAAACATACCCCCAATAGGCTTGGTCCACCAAGCACTCTTAACGAAGTGTTCTTCAAGAGCTTCTAGCATAGCATCCCTCTTCTCGACGTATAGCCTCTTAATCTTAGGCAGGTTGTTCTCGATAACCCTCCTCTTAAGAGCTTCAGCAGCTATGTACTGTGTTAGCGTCGGTGTATGTAGATCCATAGACTGTTTCGCTCGTTCAAACACGTCTATCAGAGGCTGTGGAGCTACTATATGCCCCAACCTCATGCCTGGCGATAGTATCTTGCTAAACGAGCCTAGGTAGATAACCCTACCCGATC
>DQTV01000123.1 GCA_015662595.1 Ignisphaera aggregans | reverse complement strand
ATTATTTGCAGTGTACGTCCTGGCTGACTACTCGGTATACTGAATGGTGTACGTATTGATGCGACTATGGCTTTTGCATGAAGTACATAGTGTCGATACTCGTTTAATATTATCACTTTGCTATACATCGGATTTGATAACGTGCACTAAACCGTTATGGACTGCGAGTCGCTACTGAATGACTAAACCCCTGATACTATGGTTCTTGTTTTAAGCTACTCGGCTCCACAACTATTCAAAGTTCTTCTCTTATTCGAGACCTATATCCATATCATTACACGATCGTAGATACTCAATCAAGAACTAGTATGGATATGTGTCTGTCTTTAAAGCGTGTTCATGTACCATCCATCAGCTCGTAATAGATTTGAGATCGACAGTGGGTAGGAAAATGAGACGTTAAGTGAGTTGGATATTTATGAGGCTTCAGCATTCTGCAGCCATTACACCACGGAATTCGCCTATGAGTTGGTAGGTCTATAGCTAGAATTCAAACAATGTTTGTTTACGTGACAAACTTAGTTAGGCGCTTGCGATGTTTGACTGTGTGGCGATATATACGCTGATGTAGTTTGTGATAAGATTGAGTATCTAGTGGGGTCTGTGTATGGCTAGGAATAAGGTGTTGATAAAGATATCGGGGAAGATTATCAATCCAGACAATCCGGAGTTGATCAAAGGCTATGCGGGTGTGATTAGGGAGTTAATGTCAAGGGGATACAGTATCGTTGTCGTTGTTGGTGGGGGCACCTATGCTAGGAGGTATGTTGAATGTGCACGTATCATGGGCTTAACTGAGGCTAAAGCCGATATGATAGGTATCGAGATATCTAGGGTCAATGCTCTTCTCCTAGCATACATGCTCGGAGATGATGTCTATACTCCAATACCTAGGAGTGTTGAAGAGGTTGAGAAGGCGTGGAGTAGTGGAAAAGTTGTGGTGTTAGGGGGTCTTCAACCAGGTCAGTCAACAGCTGGTACAGCAGCTGTTGTAGCCGAACTCCTTGGGATAAGGCTTATATTGTATGCTACGGATGTGGATGGGATCTATGATAGAGATCCAAAGAGGTTTCCAGAAGCTAAGAAGTTTGATAGGATAACTATTGATGAGCTTGTGAAGGTTATGAGCCAACGCTATGAAGCTGGCGGATATGAGCTCCTAGACCCTGTAGCTATAGGAATTATTAAGAGGAGTGGTATCGAGATTGTAGTATTCAATGGATTTAAACCTGAGAACGTAATTAAAGCGCTGGATAAGAGTATCGGAACCGTAATAGTGCCTGGCTAGGCCGCTATAGTTAAGAGCTTTAAACTTGAGCTAGTCTCCAGTGTGAGGGGTGATGACTCGCCCGACCGCTGCTGATCCTAGATGAAGAGGCGGTGGCTGACTGACATCCTTATGGAGAGCTAAAGATGTTGTTCCTAGTAACAACCGACATAGGCTTTGAAACAGTGTTGATGGAGGAGCTCAGGGAGTTAGAGCCCTCCATACGCTTCATAAGGGTATTTAGTGGCCGTATACTTTTTGAAGCTCAGCCTCTGTCAGGTATTTTAGCAGCCTTACGCTCAAGAATTGCTAATAATGTGTACGTGGTACTACATCACTTTACAAATATCAACAGCCTCGACGATATTTATAAAGCTGTTAAAAGCATCGACTTTACAAACGTGATACTGCCTAATGAAAGCTTTGCTATAAGGCCGGAGAGGATAGGTGAACACGGCTTTACGAGTATCGATATTGGACGAGTTGCAGGACAGGCCGTGATTGACAGCTATCTAGAGGCTCGAGGTATAAGGCTTCGTGTAGACCTAGACAATCCAGATATAGAGATATATACAGAGCTCAATCGAGACAAGCTCTATGTGGCTCTCGGGATCACTAGAACATCCCTACATAAACGGGGTTATCGAGTCTTTAATCATCCAGCAGCCCTTAAGACTACGATAGCTTGCGCCCTACTACGAATTGCGGGTTGGACTCCAGGAAGGCCCGTGTTAGATCCAATGTGTGGCGGGGGCACTATATTAATTGAGGCAGCACTAGCTAGTAAAGGTATTGAGATACCATGTTTTAAATTGAGAGAGCTTGAATCAAACCCCGTTATAGATAGGGTAGTTCCGGGCGCTCTCAATGCTATTAAGAAGCTGTGCAGGGAGGTGTCAAGAGATGTTAGGAAGAGGTTTATAGGGATTGAGATAAATCCGCGTTTCGCTGAAGGAGCGGTCATCAATGCGAAAAGTGCAGGAGTTGATGACATGATACTCTTTGTTGTTGGTGACGCCACAAAGCTTCTGCCACGGATAGTTGAGGTTGCTGAGAAGGAGCTCGACTTAAAGCTTGAACTATCTATATTCAATCCTCCCTATGGACAGCGCATGAAACCAAAGGACTTGGAGAACCTCTACAAAGGTGTTGTGCAGCTACTACGGGACCTAGGGTTTAAGAGGGTAGTGTTCATAACCTCAGCCATAGACATTGCTGAGAAGGTTCTTATGGAACTAGACCCCGGTCCTACAAAGAGGTTGTATGTAGTTCATGGCACGCTACCGTCATACGTGTATTCAATTGAGTTGAGTTAGTCAGTTCGTCGCGAGGTCTTCATCGTTTCTGGTTGGAGCGGCTTCATCATCCGATAAACTGTGTTCGTATAGCTTTTATGTCTTTTTAAGTCCTTAGATACCTTCGTAGCCTACTCACAAGTCCTGAAGTTCTCAATGGTATTACCAGGCAAGGAATGCCATCAACAACATGTCGTAACGACATAGCGGTAAGGACGTACTTAACGCATTCCGAATCTCCGGAGACACGTATAATTCCTCTACCTAGATCCGATCGTACAGTGACCATTGAAATACCGCATCTTGTCTTGATAAGGGGGCCAAGGAATGCATAGATATGGCTTGTGACTCTCTTGCTGAACTCAGACACGTGAGTCTCATCGAAGCATACGAATCTGAAGAGTATATAGCGTTTAACACGTTTATATCTTCGTGATCCGTAGATATTGCGATTCGAAAGCTTAGTGAGTCTGGTGACATAAGCGCGTCTATACGTTAGGTAGAGGGAGGTTATGGCTATGGCTATGGATACCACTGATAGGAGCATGGATAAATACTCTAGCACCGAAAACGTCATCGCCATTCCCTCCATGTCGATAGCAATTCCATAGGATAGACCTCGAGCATCATTCTTCGCTCTCTCTTAGTGAATCCGAGCAGGAAGAGGAGAACGTCCATCTGGTTAGGGTGTAGGGTTTGATCTAGTCGTGGGCTAGCGGAAGACACTATCACAGGGACATCTCGACGAAGGGCGCGCTCTATTGTTTCGCCGAGGAAATGTAATAAACGTTCAAGACTAATTCGCTTGTCCTCGTGTTTTAGCAGTTCGATAAAGCTATAGAGGTGTACTTCTATGAATTTACGTACCTTCACTTGTGTAAGTAGATTGATCTCGTTTTCATCGATAAGCCTTACGGTATCAGCTCGAAGAGCTATGGTATACACGCCACTAAGCTTTGCTAAGCTTCGTGCTGTTGCAAGATCCCTTGGTATGCAAGTATATAGTCTTGTCTTGAGCTCGAACATCTTGGGTAATAGTCTATTCTGTGAAGATTCAAAGATGGCGCGCGGAATTATAACTGTATTCTTTGACTTAGTTATGATGACTTCGCAACATTGATTCAAAATGTGGTCGGGTATCCCTAGGACATCTATGTCAAGATTCTGCAAGAATGCGAGGACGTGTTTACAGTTGTCAAGAAGTGTTAGTAGATCTACTCTCAGCAGCGGCACCCTCGATCTCCTCAACAAGACTCTCAATTAATCGCTTCACTTCATCTTCAGAACGAGTTATTGAAAAAGAGAACACAACCCGAATAACATCACTACCATCATAAAGTGTTGGCGTGCCAAGGTAAGAATCTTGTTTGCTCAACCTAATATATAGCTTATTGTTGTGTTTGTCATAACGCTGCTCAATTGAGTAGATAAGGTATCGCCTATCATGAGGCGGAAGACGTGAAAGGATGTACTTTGCAACGTCGAGAGCTTCGGGGCCTCGAATAGTTACGCTGAGACGAATTATTGGGTTCCCATAGTATCCTTTAAGCTCTTGATATTTGATCTCTACCCCCTTTCTCAGCTCTTCGGGTAACAAGTTTAAGACTGCGTATTTCACTTTCTCTAGATCTTCAGTTGCGTGGCAATGAGTTGTGATTTCGACCTCTATAAGTTTGATTTTCGGTTTACTCAACTGATACACCTTCATAGCGCTGATACTATTTTGATGACATCGCCATCCTGTAAAACGTAGTCTCTAGAAAGCCTCTTCTTGCTTTTTGCATCTATAGCATAGAGAAAACCCTTACCTAGCTCGCTATGTATCATATACGCTAAATCTATGACCTTCGTCCCATAGGGTACAAGATAAGCATCGGGTAGCACTTGTCCCTTGGTATCAGTAAAGCGATTTGGATCTTCAACAGGATAAACGACAATCATGTTAAGGGCCCTAAATACAGCCTCGTTAATTGCCTGCTGAACTCCAGTTCCTCCAAACTCCTTCATCACGTTAGCTACCAGCTCAAGCGCACGCCTCTGTTGCAGAGTGAGAGCGGAAGGATCCTTAATTCGAAACTCAGGATCTCCAGGTAGGTAATCTATGTAATTCTTTTCAGCAGCTTTCCTCAGAATCAATTCTCCCAATGCTGTTACAGGAATTATTATTCTATCCTTTAACTCCTTCACCATCCTTTTATAAAGGTCCTTAGCCTCAGGAATATCTATTTTGTTGGCCGCGATGATCATCGGCTTGGCAACGATGCGAAGCCAGTGAATGAACTCCCTCAACTCTTCCTCTCTCCAGCTAGAAGGTCTCGAACTCTCTAATTTTGCTAGCTTAAGGGCCTGCGCAACATGCTCACGACGAATTGAAAGACCTGAAAGTCTTTTCGTAAGAGCTTCTACGAGCTGTCCTGGCTCTGCATGGTCTAATGCTCTTGCAAAGCGAGACCAATCACGAGACAGTATACTGTACATCCACTCCTCATACTCTTGTTCGATTGCTATAACATCCTCTATTGGGTCCCTATACCCAGGTTTAATATACCTGCCATCTTCATCTGTAGAACCTGAGGCGTCAACTACGTGTATTATCACCTCAGCTTGTCTAATAGCATCTAGAAACCTGTTGCCCAGACCCCTACCTTTGTGTGCTCCTTTCACTAGACCTGGAACATCTACGAGTACAACTGGGATAAAACGTTCGCCTCGTATGCAGAATGAGTTTCGGGCATTACAATTTGGAAGTCCGAGCTCAGTATGAATACATCTCTTCCTGACATACCCTATTCCCGTATTAGGTTCGAGAGTAACGAAGGGTCTATTCTCTATTGCTACCGGAACCATAGTTGCGGCCATAAAGAAGGTAGACTTGCCAACATTTGCCTTACCGATAATCCCTATGGTTACTTTCGGTGGTGGAATGGTGAGTCACCTACAGCATAGTCGTAACAATTAGCTTAAAACCTATAAATACCTTAACTACATAGCCTCTCATGTAGTGTTAGCGAAGTGTTTGGTGTTGTAGGTATGGCGAAGTCTATGTACCATTACATGGCAATGCTGTGGAAGAGACCCCACGACGGGCCTCTAGCACCAGTAATGAAACAGCGCTTGATGAAGTGGCGACGTCAACCATCGATAGTCAGAGTGGAAAAGCCGACTAGAATAAATAGAGCTAGAGCTCTTGGCTACAAAGCAAAGCCAGGGTTTGTAGTAGTTCGGGTACGCGTTAGAAAGGGTGGTTTACGTAAGCCTAGGCCACGCTCCGGTAGAAGACCAAAGAGAATGGGTGTGTATGGACACTCTCCTAGAAAGAGCTTACAGCTCATAGCTGAAGAACGAGCCGCTAGAAAGTATAGAAACTTAGAGGTGTTGGGGAGTTACTATGTTGGTGAGGACGGCCTCTATAAGTACTATGAAGTTATACTGGTAGACCCGCATCATCCAGCCATTAAGAGCGATCCTGAAATCAATTGGATTTGTGAGAAACAACATAGAGGGCGAGTCTTTAGAGGTAAAACACCAGCTGGTCGCAGAATGCGTGGATTATTAAAATCGCGAGGCTTGCGCGGTACAGTAAAGTACAAGTGGAAGAAGAAGCAGAAAGAACGTGAACTTAAGAAGAGGCATGAGGCTAGTAGGGGAGCACGCCTAATAGCACCTCAAGAAGTATATGAGGAGCTGGGTCGCGAACCCAAGTGATCATAGCCAGATACATTACTCCCTATGCAGTTTCTTTACAAGCAATTCCAACTCCTCAGAACTTAAGGGATCAACATATACAAACCTAGGTGTTTTACTTGGCGCTAATAAGGCGACTCCCTCGCCTTTCTCTTGCAGCTCTAAAGCTCTGTTAATGAGTTTTGGGCTCAGATTAAGGTACTTTGCAAGCTCCATCCAATAGCTTTTAACATTTGAGGCCAGCGCGATGAGCAAACCACAGTTAGACAGGATTAGATCTTTATACTCACCTAAATCTTCTAGACTCTGCGTAGCCATTAGTATGGATACTCCATAACTACGGGCAAGTCTTAGAACTTTAGTAATTATGCTACGTGTAGTGTGTGGTATGTACAGCCAAGCTTCATCCAGTACCAAAACGAGTTTAATAGTGCTGTGATTGAATATCGTAGATAGGGCTTGAGGCGTTAACGTTGCTGATATAAAGAACAACGGTATTATCGCTACATAGTCATAATGAACAGGCGTTCCAAGTTCAATTACTAATGCGCTACGCGGTTTCAAAGTCTCCTTTAGCATAGTGAACAAGTCCACTCCTTCACGACTTTCAAAGAATAGCTGTAGGATTTCAAGTGCCTTTCCTAATTCGTCGATGTTGCTTACAGGTATCGACCTTAAAGTGCTTGCTAATGATGAACTGTTGCAGGAAGTCTTTATAACTTCGGCTAGGAACCTTCTGCTGCCTTCGTTGAGATGCAGTATCGCTTGCAGGAGCTCAACAAGAATGTTCATCAACGTACGGTTACATATGTCTATGGGTTTAGATAATGGATTGAAAACCGATACTCTATCGACTAAGCCCTTTAACAAGATTTTGTACTCTCCCTTAACGTCTATGACTAGAATTGATGCGTTATAAGTTTTAGCAATTCTTTGAGCTAACGTCATCAACGTGATAGTTTTGCCCGAACCTGTAGGGCCTATCACAATAGCGTGAGGACTTGGAGAGTTGAGCATATTCCAATAGAGTTCGGATCCACTATCAAGATCTATTCCGATGTATATTCCCTCCCCCACTATTTCATGGGAAGTCGTTGGGGCGGCGAGTAAGCATAGAGGTGTAAGGTCATCGGTCAATGCTATCTTACCGTCATTTCGATGCAATGCTACGAAAATTAGCTATCGTATTTGCTAGTTCGCTAGAATTCAATGGTTTTAGCTCTATACCTAGTAGAGTCTTAGCCATGTACATGACACTACTTAAAAGAGTTGAATATTCTTTAATTGCATTAGAGCTCGTATTGGCACATAGAAGAGCTATTACTGATTCAAGCAGAATAGGTTTTGCACCACGTAGAATCCTCTCCTTAATTTCAATCATTTTCTTGATAGCATTCCTTATGTTTGTATTTGCACGATCTGAGTAGAACTCAATTAGCTTCATTTGTAGATCTCTATCCAATTTCTTTAAGAAGCTATGTGTATCCAGCCTTCTACCCAAGACCAGCATTATTAGTTCACAGTGTGGATGACATGAAACCTCGATGAACTTTTTAAGTCTATGAGCTAGTTCGATACCGTCGAATTCCTCGAGTCTATAACTATAAGTTGAAGGAGTTAGTAAGAGTAGTACATTTTCTTGACAATCAAAGACTCCTGGAGTTATGAGCTTGCAAAGCTTTTCACGGTTTGAAGAGATGCTAGTGAATCCCCTGGTCAGGAGATCTCTGAGCTTAGCTAGGGTATCATTTAGTGTGACCATCTACGAACTCCCAGAAGTAGAGAGAGTTTTAAAGCAACGCTATGAGCTAGGGCTATCATGTGCTTCAAGTCTATGTTGATCATATAAGTCCTAGGTTTACTAAGCTCGAAGACTATTATCATCGGCTTTCTGAAGAGTTTAATCAGTGAGTCTATCGGTAGATACACCCTCGTATCCTGGTACGGTCCTAGCGATATTCGTTGTATCGAAGAGGCATGGACGCTGACTATGGTTATGGGGATGTCGCACCTATTAATGACGTTCAGCATTAATACCGGAATGAAATTCTTATTTATGATTAATGATGCACCGTCTATAAATGTGCAGCTTTTCGGTATGGTCATGTATATGTCGTTGAGGATCCTCTTGACCGTTAATTCCATACTTTCGCTTTCGGCTATAACTACCCGAGGAGGAGTAGAGATAGGAGTACAATAACGTTGTCGATCACCCAACACTATACATATTAAAGCTGCTAACAAATTGCGACACACATCTGTCGAAATGCATTTATCCTTCAGGGTAAAGACGCCTTCCTCACATATTAACTCTATTTCCAGTCGATATTCACGAGCATTAGCTGGGAGATTCGCAGGTACGCAAATTAGGTCTTTGCTTAAGACTATCTCAACAGTTTTGGGTAATTCTATATAGCGCAATGACGTAGGATCTACTTTCTTCCAGAATTCAATTCGAGGACTATGCGATGCTCTGTGAACCCGATACATCTTAGAAATTATGCCTTGGGGTACTACCATAAACTCCCGCTCAACATAGTTAATACTTTGTGGATCGAAAATACAGTACAACGAATTACCGTCGTTATATACGTAGAGCTTAGCGTTAGACTTAATCAGAGTAAGCTTTGGAGTCTCATCATTGGACAAGGAATCTTTAGAATCGTGTTTAGCATATACAGGTTGTGAGCCATTGAGTAGTAGGGATGTGTCGTATACTGTTCCTGAGATTGTTAATTGAAGTCGTTGATAGCCAGGGTTCTCCAATTCTATGATTGTCCTTGTTAAGGATAATCTTCTCACTATAGGATTCGATGTGGATGCACCAAGTATGGATACATACTTAGATGTGTCATCCAATTCTATGCACGTAGACTTTTTCGATCTAAGGAAGCAGAACTTCGGCCTATCGCATAAACGCTTAATATTTACCACCATAAGTCTGCCGAAGGCATCTATACATACAACTCTTCTATCATCTAAACGTCGACAATTGTAAAGTGGTTTGGTAACGCATAGAAGTTCTATACGATCTAAATTCTGGGATACTCTATAGATTTCGGATTTGTCTGTATAGGAGATCATTAGAAGGTCATCGATTATCTCAACATTCAACGGTTCAGATGGAAGCTCCATGGCAAGGCCCTCTCCTGTCAATTTGGTAACTATGAGCATGTACCTCGATGCATAGATGCATAAGGCTGTGACGACATCTGAGTCAAAGTTATATGTTAAGAGCTTGCATGTAGATGGAAAGAGGCTCTGAAGTTCGTTCTTGGACAGATGATATAAGGCTATGTAATTGTTTGGCTTAAACAAACCTATGACATAGGGGCCCTCTTTGATAAACGGTATCAATCCTCGAGGTAATATCCTTGCGTTTCCGTATCTGGTTTCGATAACTATGCTATGGTTTCTCGAGGTTACGGCTATGCTAAAATCGTTCAAAAGGTATAATTGGGATGCTCCATCTAAGTACTTAGCCGGTTCATTTATGACGGTCTTGGAGCCGTATATACCATCGCTCACAATCATTGTGCCATTGTTATGTACTGCTAAGGCGTTAAGTGTCATACCAAGGTATGGATGTAAAACACTAAAGGTCTTAATGTGTGGTTTTTTAACGATGGTTTTACGATCCCAGTATGTAATTACATCAAGGCTTTCCTCGGTGAGGATGTAGCTTTCGTTTGTGCATGGCAGGAAAAATCTTAGTTTGCTCTTTAAAGGTTTTTCACCTAGAGGAGAGAGTACCTTATGGGTATCGGAGTTAGGTACGACGAGAGCAAGGGATAGCGGATCGAGATAATATGTATCGTACATAGCTTCGAGTTCAAGAACTCTTTTCCGGCCTTCTAATTCGTAAAACACTATGCGTATAGAATTACCATCTCTTATAGCTATTGGCGTTGGCGACACTATCAGCGAAGAAGCCGAAGAGTTCCATTCTATACGTGGATGTACAACGATAGCAGGATGTAGCAGGCGTATCAGCTTTGAATCTCCTACTCCATAGGTTAAGACCTTTATATCTGTGGGTTTAACGAACCCCTCAATGTTTAGATCAAGCAAAGCCTCTATGTAACTCAACCCCCTAACATTTAGCTGCCTTTTGTTGCGCTCAGCTAGTGTACGTTTTAAATTTGGTCGCTAAGGTAAGGAAGCTCTATAAAGCGGGATATTAGATGAAGTCACGTGAAAAGCTAGCCCGTATCTTAGAAGCTTTAAGAGATAGAATTGCAAGTCCTAGCGATGTTATTGCCTCTACAGGTCTTCCACGCTATGAAGTCTTGGCATCGTTTCATATACTGGAAGCCTTAGGTATCGTAAAGGTTGTTTATGCCCGTGGTAATTATAAGCTATACAAGCTAACCGAAGCGGGGTATAGATTACTTGACGTACTTTCTCGGGGGACGGAGTTTACAATTAAAATTGAGCCTTTGGAGGTTGAGGAAACCTCAACAACCTCAGATAGTGAAGCACTAAACGTAGTAACTGATACGGCGATAGCGGAAGTCACTGCATAGACCTTTAACGTTTCGAGAGTATGTACATCTCGTAACCTGAACTCTTTGTGTTATATTGACCAGATCATGAGTTATGTCTAAACCACATCCAAGACAAAAAGTAAATAGAACGATGAGAGGTATGGTGACTGCAGAAATGCGCTTCTATCCAATTATCTGAAAGTTTACATAAAGGATGTAGCTAGATATTCATTAACGTAATCGTACTGTCCCGTATAGGCCGTGCTGTGAAGCTACGCTTTAGTACGATCCTAAGCTTAGATGTAGACTAAGCATACTAATACAATTGACCATCGTTACTAACTACTAAACTAAACTGTTGTAAACTGTAGATACTTCTGAGGCTCGGTGATAATACTTGACCGACACGGTAGCTCTAGTCTTTGCTGAAGCCCTACGTATAGTAGGAATTAACGCTATTGTACTCTCCAGACGCTTTGTTCGAAGATATCTTCAGGGTTACAAGATGAGTTCTGAAAGGATTCTACATCGCATTGCTAACCTGGTAATAACAAATCGTGCTCAGATATGTAGGGATACAGTATGGGGAGTACCCATAGGCTTTTTTCATGGAGTTGAAGTGCTGTATGATGTAAGAGCTTCGAAACAAGGCGAAGCTGTAGTGCGCAGCCAGTACGAGCCTTGCCCTAATGATGTCTCAGAAAGAGTCAAAAACATATTCTTAAGCCTATTCCCCCGGATACCGCTCTTCATAATAGATTTAGGTCTCTGGGAATTGCATAGTGAGACTGAAAGAAATGAACTATTTAAGCAGCTCTTGGTAGTCATCGACACGGTTAGGGAATACTTCACGGATCTGAATCTAATGTTGGTTGCTACACCAAGAGAGTTAAAAATGCGTATCAATAGCATATTGCCTAGTCATGAGATCGCCATACTCGATGACTATGAGATATACAGCGGGCTCGACTCCAAACACGTCATAGTTCTTGATCCTTATGCAGAACAGTGCCTTGACGAGAAAACGATTAGGAAGGCTCATATCTATATCCTAGGAGGTATCATAGACGAGGTGTTTCCTCGACCCTACGCAACAAAAACCCTTGTAGAGCTTCATGCTCTTGAAGCATTCCCACGATATTCACTTAAACTTTGGGGTTCTACTGTTGGGGTTCCGAATCGCATTAACAAAATTATTGAGATCATAACGAGCGTTAGGTATGGTAAATCGCTTGAACAAGCTATCATAGAGTCGATGAGCACGGAGGACAAGATTGCGAGAATACTTCACGAGATCCATAAGAGGTTTGGAAAGGAGCGAAGGGTTGCCATACAGCAAGTGCTCGACATCATGAGATTGTTTAACCTTAGCGAAAAATTCATACATAGAATTGTCTCCTCCTTAAAGAGCTTTGAGATAAAGAGCTAGTAGAGGAATCCTGTGCAAATCTATCGTTACGACACTCATTGTATGAAGTCATGAAGGCGCGAGATCGACATTCATTATCATGAATACGGGATCAGCACTCAAGACCTCGATCATCAATCACCAGGACCGAGCTCATCATCCTACCTATCACATCTTTGTTAATTTAATAAGGCTCTCAGTTCTACACCTCTTAGCGTTGTAGTATCTTGGGAATAGAGTGAGAGGATGAGGCTCATAAGTTGGAGAAAGCTACGTGAAATAGTGGCTAGTGCTGATGTAGTATTGGAAGTGCTTGATATTCGAGATCCATTGGCAACACAGAGCAAGAAAGCAGAGAACATAGTTCGTAAGCTTGGTCGTGATCTAATTGTCGTGTTAAATAAATGTGATCTTGTTCCTCTATGGGTTAGTAAGGGCTGGGCAAAATACTTTCGGTCACAAGGATACAAAACAGTCTTTGTATCCGCTACACATCGGTACGGAACGAAGAAATTGCGTAAAGCTATTGCAGAGATGATAACGGTTAGACCGGCAGTTTTAGCTGTGATAGGATATCCGAAGGTGGGAAAGTCGTCGATTATAAATGCGCTTAAGGGTAAGCACGCTGCACCTACAAGTCCATACCCTGGTACAACTGGTTATACGAAAGTATCTCAACTTTATAGAATAGGTAACGACCTATATATAATAGATACGCCAGGCATAATACCAATAGAAGGAGAAGGCATAGAGGCTGTTATCAGAGGTAAACCCGTTGAAAGCATTGAGGAGCCCGTAAATGTAGCTATAGAATTGATAAAGAGAATTCTGCACTATAATCCAAAGGCTTTTAAAATCGCTTATGGCATAACGGAAACCGATCCAATAAAGATATTAGAGACGATAGCGCTTAAGCGTGGCTGGATTTATAAGAAAACGCATGAGCCTAACATAGATGAGGCTGCAAGAGCTGTTATAAGGGATTATCATAGAGGTAAGATACCATTCTATGTTCCACCACCTAGTTGTTAAGAATGTGGTGGGCCCGGGGGGATTTGAACCCCCGACCTACGGGTCTCCCCTCAATGCTCCAGCCTTTATTCATCCCCTTAATGGGTCTTCAGACCCGTAGAGCTGGAGCCCGCCGCTCTACCTGGCTGAGCTACGGGCCCACCACATATCATCCATAAAATGATGGGATTGTGCTGGCTAATAAGTGTTCAATAGACTCTGTTAAATTTACCTGAACTCGGTATACCAATAGCTTAGCCTTTGTCTACGCTTTATCTGACTCATTACCTTATCGAGGTATCTATATACTGTTGAATGTTGTCGCCCTTCTATAAGCATTAGGATAGCGTCTCTAACGGCGTTGGCTGATTCGTAATCGCCTATTATTGCAACATAGTCATCGTATACCGAGATGTACACATTTCCTATCTCTTCTAAATTCTTACGAGCCTTCCCCCCTTCGCCAATGATACGGCCCTTAACTCGTGCTAGATGATTTGGTGAAGGCTTAACGTACTGCTTGAGGTCTATAACTATGAGTACCTGATCCTCGTCGAGAACACGTGAAGCTCGCTCTGGTGAGAATCCATATGATATTGCTCTGATAAACTCTTGTGCTTTCATGAGATCGAGGGCTGTAGTAGTTGGTGAAGCTGGCTCAATTATTACGGTTCCATTCACTTCGTCTACCGTGATCTTAGTTTTAGTCCTCTCCATAACCATTTTGATAACTTCGCCTCCACGACCTATCAAAACTCCTATTCTATCAAGTGGTACCTTGACATAGAGTCTTGTAACTCCTGGGATTAGCATGGATCGAGCATGCGTAGACTCCGAGATCGTGGGGGTACTCTTGCTCTTCTCTTCCTCAACTTTTTCATCCTTTTCCTTCAATGGTGCCTCACCATATGAGGACACTACTAGCTACATAGTGTTTTGTTGAAACGAGTAAAAACTACTCAACCTCATTAACTTCTGAACTTGTTATGTCCTCGTATATTTCGTCGGCGCTTGGTATATCTAATCCAAGATCTTCAGAGAAGAACCTTACAATGTTATAAATGTCTCTGTATAAGAATGATTGGGCATGTGGATGGTCTACTCTCACTGCTTGACTAACGTCGATGATATATGGTTTGCCGTTCCATAACATGATGTTGTACTCACTCAGATCAGCATGCACAAGACCTGCTCTCCAATACATGGTCTTTATATTCTCAATTATATCCCAAAACAGTTTCTCTGCATCGCTTTTTTCTAACTCTCCTTGCTCAACGGCTTCTTTGAGCAGTGGAGCCCTTACACCATTCTCTCCAATGAATTCCATTACCAAAACATTCTGATAGAAACAGATAGGTTTAGGAACCCTTACCCCTGCATTGTACATACGCTTAAGGTTAGAGAACTCCTTACGTGTCCATGCCATTATTAGCTTATGTCTTGGAAGATTCCCTATCCATTCATATCTAGGATCGCCCTTTATGTACTTCCATATGCTTTTCCTGAACTCCGCTGTAACCGTTAAGTAGATCTTAACTGCTAAATCGTTGTTCTCTGGTCCCTTAGCCCAGTATACGCGTGCTTCCTTACCCGCCGATATAACTCCTTTAAGCTGTTTTATGCAGCCCCTGCGCTTTAATTCTATTACGGCCAATACCGTACGTCTATCAAATACTTCTTCAACCACTTCAAAAAGATCTTTATCCTTAAGTCTAGGCTCGCGCTCTCTTTTTCGCAACTCGATCTCTATATGCTTCTCAACATCATTCGGAGACATGTTATTCAATCCCTAAACCTTCTAAGAATTCGCGCGGTATGACTCCCATATTAAGGAGTTTTTTAACCTCATCCTTATCGTATTTATGGGCTATATCACCTCTATTCGGTTGAAAATCCCATGGAGTTACTAGAACTATGTCGCCCTCCGATAACCATACACGCCTCCTAAACTTGCCAGGGATTCTGCAAACTCTGCTCACTCCATCAAGGCAGCGTACCCGTACATGATCAGCCCCTATTACTTCCTCCACCACACATATCACTTGATTATCTGCAGGTAAGACAAGCTCCTTTGCAGGAATTTCCTCGGCCCGCTTCTTCTTAGCTATATTCTCACCCGCTATGCTCTGTCGCTTATTCATAGATCGGCTATATACTTTAACACTCATCAAGCTGGAGCATACATTTTAATCATGTCCTTTATATTCATACGTATTCTATTACCATTGCTATCGATGATCGTGAGTGAGTGTTCATCTACGCTATCCACAATATAGGCCTTGCCACCGAGCACTATGTAATCTCCGGGCTTAAAGTTCAGGATTCTTACAGAAATGTATAGTCTTCCATAACGACGCCCATCTCTTCGTCTACGTTGATCTCCGTAAGACTCTATTATCTTTACGCAACTCCACTTTCGTCTTATGAAATTGACTATCTTTCTTGCTACAAATTGGTTAGAAACCTTTATATCATACCCATTTTTATGCTCATCTATCTCAACAATATCCTCTGCAAACATTTCTACGAGCCAATTCTTAAACCTTTCAATTTCACTGTCATAATTTATGTAACGAAGCTGAACAACGGCATCGTAACCTTTGCCAGCCCGTTTAAAGCATGATGGACATAGTTGTTTATGCCAAGAGACCGAAACTGGAAGTCTATGTTTTACCACGACTTTATTGCTTATCGAAGCTGTTATTTCAAGTTCTAGCGTTGGTGAATAGAGTTCTACAGACTTCAGTGTCAGATCAATAAACGTTATTTCGCTAGTTGCAGGTTGTAGACTTTCAGCTATAGCTGCTTGTATCAACGAATAGAGTTCCTCTTGTGTGTTAGGTCGTAACCATTTATCTCCAATTTTTATAGAGTAACATCGAGGACAGTGAATTATTCGGAGTGGTTTATCAAGTCGTGCAATCCCATATATTTCGATATAGCAATTAGGGCAAAGGTTATTTATAAGCACGTTGTTTTCATCTTCAACTTTTCCGCACCTTATACAAAATCTCGCATACTTTGGCATGTCTACACCCTATAGACGCTCTTAACTATCTGGACATGTAGCTGATCACCAATCTCTAGTACTGCCTCTGGCACAGCTAGTCCTGCTTTTATAAGCTCACGCACTATTCTCTTGCCTGTGATAACGGCTATATCGGACTCGAGTATCAACTCTATAACTCGTTTTAAATCTGCACGTTCACCCTTATAAAACTCTGAAGAAATTGAGAGTACGATATCACCTTTACGAAATTCCTTACCCAATATCTCTTCATCGCATACTGCCACTAACACCTTTCCATCGATTTGATGCACTCTGACGTAATAAAGGCCCTCGCCTTTCTCACTCATGTTCACTACCTCAGGTGCTGTCATACGGGTTTTACAAACGTTTCAGCTCCACAAGCGAGGCATTTTATGTACCAAACCTTACCTTTTCTAATAAGTTCAGTGTCAAAGCTACCGCATGTTGGGCATCGAACATATGTTGTCAGGAACTTTTGGTATAAGGTGTTTAGTGAATGTGAGGAGACCCTGCGATATATGACGAGATTTCCGCGCTCATCTACTGTACCTGGCATTGCGAGCTCTTTGAGAAAGAATCGCATCACTATACGTGGCTCCCTTCGCAGTCTATCACAAACGTTTTTGAAATTAGTAACGATTGTGTGATCCCCAACATGCTCTACCTCTAGCGACGGTATATCATATGCTCTCATACTTCGCTTCTGAGGTAATTGTGTATACGCTCTCTCAAGTAGTAAGTCATAATTCCTCAATATTTCAATCTCTCGTTCCATACTCTGACTCCTAAGGCTATATAGGTTCGTTTAGGCTTAAAATGTATGCTGAGATCACAATGAAGCCGAAGGTGTATTTCGAGACCTATGGCTGTGCACTGAATCGTGCAGATGAATCCGTTATGAAGGCTATATTGAAAGACAAAGGTTACGAAATTGTGGACAATCCTAAGGAGGCAGACGTCATCGTTATAAACACATGTATTGTTAGGTATGACACCGAAGTGAGGATGATAAAGAGGCTTAAGGATTTGGCAAAGCTAGGTAAAAAGCTCATTGTAGCTGGGTGTATGGCTCGCGCACTTCCATCACATGTAAGGAGAGTTGTCAGGGAGGCTATTCTCCTTGCACCGCAAAGTATTACTAGGATACACGAAGCTATTGAAGCTCCTCCTGCAACGATGTTTATAGAGGATGAGAAAAGTCTTGACTATGTAGGTGTTGTTGTTGAAGGTGTAAAGGCTGTTATAGCAGTTGGTGAAGGATGCATTGATGAGTGTGCTTTCTGTATTGTTAGAAGAGCTCGTCCAAAGCTAAAGAGCATACCTATTGAGCGTGTTGTTAAAGCAGTACGAGAGGCTATATCTAAGGGTGCGAGAGAGATCGAGATAACAGCTCAGGACCTTGCCGTTTACGGTATAGACATCTATGGTAAGTATGCGCTAATCGATTTACTCAATGCAATTCTAGAGCTTGAGTACGATTTTAAGTTACGAATAGGCCAACTCAATCCACGTCACCTAATCAAATATCTAGACGAGATAATAGAAGTGTTGAAGGATCCAAGGGTCTATAAGCATGTCCATATACCTCTGCAAAGTGGTAGTAATAAAGTTCTTGCAATAATGAATAGGAGCAGTACGGTTGAGGAGTTTATTCAGATTGTGCGTGAACTAAGATCAAAGATAGAGGGTATACATATTGCGACAGATATAATAGTTGGTCACCCTGGAGAAGATGAATTGTCATTTTTGGAGAGTGTTAAGGTGATAGCAGAGTACGATATAGATAGGGTTCATATAGCTCGATATTCCATAAGACCGTTTACACCCGCTGCATCGATGCCTCAAATACCTGACAACGTAAAAAAGCTTCGGAGTAGATATATAGAAAGAGTTTACCAGTTGATAGCGTTGTCAAAATATCTTGAGTATGTGAATTCTTACAGCGTAGCTATTGTAACGGAAAGGGGTACTCATAGCGATAGCTATATTGCTAGACTTTTCAATTATATACCGGTGGTGATAAAAACACCTAATGTGTTAGGTAAGTCGTTGTTGATCCATATAAAGGAAGCCACGTTCTATGATTTACGAGGTGAAGTGATTAGAGAAGTTGAGTGAAGCGAACTTGTGGCGGGCCCGCGGGGATTTGAACCCCGGACCACCGGCTTAGAAGGCCGGCGCTCTATCCAGGCTGAGCTACGGGCCCTGCCGATTAAAGGTTGATTATGGAGGAGTTTATTAGTTTTGCTTTCTCAACTTACTGATTATCAGCTTTTTAAGGGCGTCACTAAAGTGTTCGATATCGAGCTCGGTTATACCGCTTACATGATCTGGTTTTCCACCTCCACGAAGTGCTATACCAGCACTTATAGCGGCGGTAATTATGTCCTTAGCGTTTAGTACTTTTACTGCTTCTGAACCTAAGGAAATCTCGAAGTATGTATGTCTATCCTCTTGTGTGAGGAGAATCAATACCAGTTTAGGATCTCGAAGTGTAGCTCTACGCAATACTTCGCGATATGTTTCTCTATCTCTCACATACGGTATGTAGATAGCTAGCTTCAGACCCTCGATGTCTATAGCATTGTGAGATATCTCTTTCAGTGCTTGATCAATAAAGTACGCTCTGTAACTTCGAAGAATTTCGCGGAGTTCGTTCATAGAGTTCAATAGCGAGCTTAGTTTGTTGCGCACTGTGAAGCGGTCTGTATTTAACTGTTTGGCTATGCTATTCAACTCTGCTTCGAGCTTCCTTACATAGCTTGGGATGGAT
Source organism: Ignisphaera aggregans (assembly GCA_015662595.1). Taxonomy (GTDB): domain Archaea; phylum Thermoproteota; class Thermoprotei_A; order Sulfolobales; family Ignisphaeraceae; genus SZUA-1435. The sequence continues at coordinate 3,431 of DQTV01000123.1, read as the reverse complement.
GTTGATGCTACGAATTCAAATCTTATTATTCCATCCGCTATCTTCTCAACATTAATTATCTTTATCGCTCCTACTTCGCTTGTATTTCGTACATGTGTGCCAAAACATGCCTCTGCATCCCATTCCGGTATTTCCACAACTCTTATGATGGGATACATAGGTACACCTCCTTGATACAATGCAAAGCCATATATCTTCTCAGCTTCGTTCCTAGGGAGGTAATGTATCCTTACAGGTATGGCGTTGTCGACGATTGTGTTTGCCAATCTCTCAATCTTCTCTATTTCATCCTCGCTAGGCATCTTATAATGAGTTACATCGAGGCGTGCCTTCTCCTCACTCTTTTCAGCACCTGCTTGCCATACATGATCGCCTAACACCCTTCGTATTGCGCCTAAGACTATATGCGTAGCGGTATGGTGTCTCATTCTCTTATACCTGATAGACCAGTCTACCTCACCAACAACTTTCTGACCTTCTACCTCTTTAGAAAGCGGAGATTCTAGGACGTGAACTATGACGTTACCAACTTTTTGAGTATCAACTACATGTATTCGCCTTCCATTAATTTCAAGGTATCCTTTATCCCCTAGTTGTCCACCACCTTCTGGATAGAATGCAGTTGCATCTAAAATGATGAAATTCTCATTTACCCCTAACACCTTTGCAGTAAAGCGACGTATATATGCGTCCTCATGGAATAAGCGTCGGGTTTCAGGAAAGCTGCTTGCCCATGCCACTATATCTTGAGGTAACCTAGTCTTTTCAGTTTCCTTAAGCACCCTTGGTCTACTGTGTTTTGAAGCTACTATAGAGTAGAAGTTCATAGGAACTTTCACAACGATTCCATACCTCTTCTCAAGCTCATCCTTGAGTAGATCGGGAGGAATTCCCTGAGAGTCATATAGCAGGATAAGGTCGTCTAGCGAGGGAGCTCGACGCGAAAACTTCGTAGCGACAGTACTTATCTTTCGTATTACATCTCTATACTTTTCCAATTCGATATTTATCATGTCAAGAATTCTATCCTTAGCTTTATAGAGCTGCGGATACATATCGTGCCAGTAGCTTATCTGCCTCATAATTAGCTCTGGAAGCAAATCTATTGAAGCGAGCCTATGTAATCTCCTTAAGGTCCTCCTTATAACCAAACGCGCAAGATAACCCTCGCCAGAATTTGATGGAACTATGCCGTCAGAGAGCATTAATGCGATTGTCTTAGTGTGATCCAACAGCGCATAAACATCTATAGCCGGTTTAATAAGCTCTTTGACTTCTTTGAATGAAGTTCCGAGCTCATTGGCAACTAGTCTAAAGAGCTCATCTATATCGCTCTCCTCTCCTGGTCTAAGCATAGCGCTAAATATAGCGGCAACTCTTAGCATGTCCTCAGGTGGTTCAGGTATGTTCAGAATTCTATGAAACTCGGTGACGAGAGAACCGTAAACAGCGTGAAAAGCTGTTGGCGTCTTTTGTGTAAGCCATGCAATTCTCTCTATTCCGTACCCTGTATCAACGATCTTTATTGGTATCTCGCTATATCTCCCATCCTCTACTCGATACATCATGAATACTAGCGTTGCTAATTCAAGGCCTCCGACTGAAACCTCAAAACAGGGACCGGCATTGCCGCCCCCTTCCCACCAGGACTCTTTGAATGTTAGTTCGTCCTCCGGTACCCCTATCTCTTCGACAAAGAATCTCTTAGCGTAGTCCACAGTCTCGTCTGTCCAGTAGATGAACTTGTCTGGATAGTTAAATGCGTGATGGCCCCCCATTACAAAATTTGTTAGGTGTCTACCAAATGTCATTCCAACATTGTCTATGTCTTCAAGGCGTATACATGGTTGTGCAATAACTAAGGGATTGGCAGGCGGTGGAGTTATCCCTGACGTTACATGAGGTTGAAACACCACTATGCTGGCTATGGTAAGGTAAAGATCTTCTCTCCACCGTGCAACTACCGGTCGTGGCTCTACCACCTCATGTCCATTCCTTCTAAAGAAGTCTAGAAATAGCCTATGTACTTCCCTATAAGTATAGCGACGTTTAATAGGTATGTTAAAGAAGGTATAGATGGTACAAGGAGCATCGCCACAGTTATCTCTCTTCTTTAAACTCCAAAAATATGAACCACACTTATCACACTTCTGTCTAGAATAACCTTTCTGAAATAGTTTGACACGGTATATTGATGTATCGATTTTTATCAAGCGTGCTCACTCTCGGTCATCGAATTTACAAATGTAATAAGTTTATGTTTAAACATGTTAATACCAAACTTAGCTATTCCAACCTCTTAAAATAGTTTTGGTACCATTATTTGACGTTTTAGCCCTGAACTACTTACTAAGGTAACTCTTGATATGACCTCTATAAAACAGCGATGAAAGCAGTCAACGATGAGGTTATCCAAATAGTGCTGCTAGTCCTTCTGCTAGTTGTTCTTCGCTTACAGTCTCTTTCTTTTCCTCCTCTTTCTTCTCCTCAACTTTCTCAGGCTGAGCACTAGGCTGAGGAGCAACTTGTGAAGTAACGGGCTGTACCTTTAGCAGCTCTGCAAGTTCTGCAGATTTAGATGCTAACACCATAGCTAGTTGCTGTGCCCTAGCTATCAAGTTACGAAGTACTACCTCAGCTGTTTCTGGCACAAGGAATCCAGCCTCGGCGGCAAGCGTTGAAGCTCTCATGTAAGCTCTGCTAATAGACACCTTCAAGACCTCTGGTTCAGGAAGCGCTATTTCAGCTGCTAAGCTTATAGCCGCTGCTACGCTACGTAACATATCGTTTTTGATAGCCTCAACGTCTACAACAAGTTTTTCAGCAGGAATCACTAGGCCTGTCTCATAAGCTAGCTTTATCTTGGGCTTCAACACTATGGGTTCTATACCTAACTTTTCGAATAGAGAAGTTAGTTCAGGTGTTACAACATCTCCTGGTTTAGCGACGGTCACCTCCTTAGCTATCCATATAACTCCCTCCCTAACCTGCACGGGTATTCTAAACCTTCCGAATAGGCTCATTATTGGTCCTGGCTTGAGATTCGTCTTCATGGGCGGCACGATAATCTCTCTATCTATGGTCATACCCGGCCTTGCTCTTACTGGAACCTCAATCTTATCTATGAACATCTTTAACTCAAATGCATTCATGTTGGTAAATACTATGATGTTCTGTCCCTGAAGATACTTCTTAACTTCGTCTTTATTTGGTAAGTTAAGCTCATCCAAAGCCCTCTCAAAAAGTCTATTCTTTATTAGCTTTACGACACCCTTACCAGCAATTGCTCTACGTAGGTAAGTAATGACCTTGGATGGCATATTCGATAGGTCTAGCAATGCAAATGTTCGATACTTTCTAAGTAAGTCTTTGGCTTCCTCGACAATCCTTCTCTTCTCCTCGGGAATCTTGCGCTCTCTTAGCTTTACCTT
>DQTV01000099.1 GCA_015662595.1 Ignisphaera aggregans | reverse complement strand
TACCTAGCAAAGAAAGGAATAATGGCAGTTAGAAGAGTAAAAAGAAGCGACATGGAGAAACTAGAGAAAGCAACAGGAGGAAGAATCGTGACTAGTATACGAGATCTGAGTGAGAGAGACCTTGGAGAGTGTGGATTAGTTGAAGAGCGCAGAGTCGGAAACGATAAGATGGTATTTGTTGAGAAGTGTAAGAATCCCAAAGCCACAACAATACTACTACGAGGTGCTAATGACATGCTGCTAGATGAGGTTGAGAGGAGCATCAATGACGCTCTACACGCTGTAAGGAACATGCTTAGGGAGCCCAAGATTGTTGCGGGTGGCGGAGCTGTAGAAGTTGAGCTTGCGCTTAGACTAAGAAAGTGGGCTGAGACCATAAGTGGTAGAGAACAGTTAGCTATACTAGCGTTCGCTGACGCGCTAGAGGAGATACCGGCGGTACTTGCACAAACCGCGGGCATGGATACTCTAGAAGCCATAATGGAGCTAAGGCGGCTACACGCTGAAGGTAAGATACATGCAGGCATAGATGTGATGAACTCAAGGATAGCTGAAGATATGGTAGCACTGAATGTTGTTGAACCCGCTATAGTGAAGAGACAAGTCCTAAAGAGCGCCACTGAAGCTGCAACAACAATACTAAAGATTGATGACGTAATTGCGGCCGCACCAAAGAAGGAAGAGGAGAAGAAGAAGGAAGAGAAGAAGGAGGAAGAGGAAGAGAAGGAAAAGAGTGAGTTATAAGGTTTTTACCTTAAAATCTAATCAAACCGATTTCTGTACTCAAAACGAAAGTTAGGTTTTTATTAAAACACTTCTATTTCATAAACCAGTCCGAATAATGACGTCAGTATGCTGTATCAGGTGACGAGCTTGAGTAACGAGAAAGAAATGCAGAAACTTCCCATAGCACGAAGTTTAGACGAGATTAAGATAGGCCCTAAAAGGTTGACTAAGTATGAACGAGCTAGGGTCATAGCAGCACGTGCTTTACAGCTAGCTATGGGAGCACCTCCACTTATCGATGTGTCTAAGCTTGGCGTATACGACCCTGTATTGATAGCTGAAAAAGAGCTGTCGCTCGGTATACTCCCGATCTTAATTAAGCGCGAAAAACCTAATGGTGAGTTCCAGCTTATACCGCTTAAGATACTCGTTGAAGCTGAAATGAAACAAAAGAAGCGAACAGAGGAGCTAATAAAGAGATTGTTCAAAGGCATTCATTAGTTTCATATAACCAACCTATTTAATAGGCTTACTAAGGTTAAGAGTAAAAATTGAAACATGCATTGGAAGTCAAGGCTATACCCACCCGCATTACCTAGCAAATACATACTCATCATAGCTGAGAAAGCGCGAGCTGCAGAGAAGATAGCCCAGGCATTGGGAGGCAGCTTTGCTAAGATGATTCGAATTCATGGCGTACCCGTATGGATTGTGAAGTGGCAAGGTAAAGACTATGTGATAGCCCCAGCTGCTGGTCATCTCTTTACACTTCATACAGACGAGAAGGAGTACCCAGTATTCTCATTTAAATGGGTTCCGAGGTATCTAGTAGATGAAGAAGCTAAGCACACTAAGAAATTTCTTGATGTATTGAAGTTGCTAGCTAAAAACGCCATATTTTTTATCAATGCCTGTGACTATGATATTGAAGGCTCGCTAATAGGGTACATGATAATTAAGCACGTGGGTGACGTTACTCGAGCTGCGCGAGCACGTTTTTCCAGTCTTACAAAGCAAGAGATAATTAAGGCCTTTTCAAATCTATCACCATTAGACATGAATATGGTTGAAGCTGGATACTGTAGACACGCATTGGACTGGCTTTGGGGTATAAACATCTCTAGAGCTTTGATGGATGTATATCATAGAGCTTTCGGTAAATCACGAATACTTAGTGCAGGCCGAGTTCAAACACCAACGCTTGCTCATGCAGTTCAAATAACATTAGAACGTCGACTTCATGTACCCGACCCCCTATTCTATCCAATAGTTAAGATCAATGTGAACAACACTATCTACACCCTAGAAAACTTAGATGATCCTTTCAAGTCTAAACATGAAGTTCAGGAGTATGTAAACTCATTGCGTAGATACGGCTATGTCGTGGTGGAGGATATAAACGTAAAGAACACCATCTTACCACCTCCTCACCCATTCAATCTACCTGATCTTCAGGCTGAAGCCTATAGAATTTATGGATTGTCGCCTTACCGTGTACAGAGGATTGCTGAAGACCTATACTTGGATGCTCTAATAAGTTACCCACGAACGAATAGTCAAAAACTACCTCCTACACTCGATAACCGGGAAATACTCGAGAAATTGAAGAATATAAATTCGGAGTATCGAAGGTTAGTAACAATGCTTCTTAGAGAGACGGGGGGTATTCTAAGACCTAACAATGGACCTAAAGATGATCCTGCACACCCCGCTATATATCCAACAGGAGAGTTTACGCATAGAAAGCTGAGTACCGTACATTACAAGATATACGATCTGATTGTCAGACGATACTTAGCGACGTTTTCGAAACCAGCACACATCAGATACATAGATATCGTGTTTCGAGCTGGTCATAGACGGTTTATCTTACGCGGAGTTCAGATCATCGAGTATGGGTGGCTTAAGTATTATCCATTTGCACAACCAAAGGAGAAGGCGATACCCTACACGCTCTTTAAGCGAGGTCAGCGTATACCGATATCGTCAGTGTCTATACGTATAGTCTACTCAAAACCGCCATCACCACCATCGAGATATTCACTATTAAAATGGATGGAAAGCGTTAACATCGGTACGGAAAGTACACGTGCTGAAATAATAGAGGTTCTATATAAACGTGGATACCTTGTATCAAGAAAAGGAGCAGCAACCGAGGCCTCCGATTTAGGCATAGCAATAGTATCGGTATTGAGGAAATATTTGCCTCAACTTACAAGTGTTGATCTTACACGTCAATTCGAAGAATACATAGATAAGATTAAGAGTATGAGGCTGAAGTGCGATCCTGTACTAAGTGAAGCAAAGACAATTCTATCCACATACTTAGCACAGTTTAAGCGCTATCTAAACGTCATAGCTAGGGAGCTATACAAGTACATCGAGCCTGAGGGAGAACAACTAAAGGCTGCTCAAAGTTGTCAGATATGTCATAGGATGGCTGTTGATAAGGGCTTCTGCATATTCCATCTAGAAGCGTATAAGAGGATATTAGAGCACTATCCGCGATGGAGAGATGCTGGATACGACTGGCATAGCTATCTATCGAAACTTATTCAATTACGCAGTACAGGAAAGTATGTTAAGGATGTCTGCCATTTCCTTTTACGATCAAGATACAATTTAAGACATTGACCCTCTATTTCATTGCTTAACCACTAGATAAGATAGTAAGGCCAGTAATTTTGAGAGGTGTTCCCCATATCTCAAGGACCTTACCTACGATGCGAGTATCAGTTAAACCCCTTACAATGTTGTCCTTACCAATACTCAACGCATTGATATTCAAGCTCGATATCACGTTTACTGACTCTGCATAGCATGCTATAGATGACCTTCTAGCTATACCTAGAACCTCAGTATCGAGATATGGATTGTTGTCACCCTTTGTCACATAAAGTACCCTGCCATCTACACAACGTATTATCGCTACAACTCTATGCACTACAAGCTCATTATAGTCATTTCTATATACTACGATGTCGCCAAGCTCTATTTCGGAGCTGTGTTCAAGTACAACGATATCTCGATCTTTAAGTAAAGGTTCCATACTAGACCCTTTTACGACAGCCAGTACTATCTGCCCAAATACATACTGGTTTATACTAACGTATGCTAGGAATACAATTGCTAAACCAAGTAGTACTTCAAACAGTAGCTGCATACTCCTTTCTACTAGTTTAAGAACTTTATGCGCTCTATGGTAACCGAGTGTGCATACTCTTCGCATGATAATATCCTCATAATAACATCGGAACTCTTTACTCACTCTCAGACATTATTTCGTCTATCGATAACTCTATAACCGTGCCCTCACGAGGTTTAGACTCTTCGTTACCTGCAAGCCTTACTCCCCGCCCCTTACGATCCTCCATCTCAACACCTTCACTACCAACTTTTATCTTTGATACAACAGCTCGCCATCTATAACCACAGCTTGGACATTCGAATACACCCATAACCGTTATAGTGATTCTCCCCTTGCTGTCTGGAATCGGAGCCGTAAGTTGCCATGTCTTAACAGGGCTTGGAACCACGGTAGAGCACTTAGGACATTGATATGAGGATTTCTTAGCCAAGGCACACCCCAGTTACGATGCGTGATAGAGCTATATTTTCTTAATCCTCCTATTAACGTATTAGCGCTAGCGATAGGTGTCGTTAGCTATGTCGAACCCCTTCCTAATCAGAGAGGTGCGCGCAATACAGGTTCTAGACTCTCGAGGTGACCCAACAATTGAAGTGAGTATTGTGACGTCGGGTGGAGGTATAGGCAGAGCCATTGCACCTGCAGGTGCCTCGAGAGGAAAGTACGAAGCTGTGGAGGTAAGGGACGTGGACTCCCGAATGTATAAGGGTCGCGGCGTACGGCGTGCTGTAGAGAACGTCAACAACTATATCGGACCCGCAATTCAGGGTCTTGACGCTAGACGGCAGCGTGAAATAGACAATGTGATGATACAAATTGATGGAACTCCAAATAAGTCTAGACTAGGAGCCAACGCAATGATAGCAACAAGCTTAGCTGTAGCTAAGGCTGCAGCCGACACTGCAAAGTTACCGCTATTTCAATATCTTGGCGGAATACATAGCCGAATACTTCCCATACCGATGTTGAATATAATAAATGGTGGTGTACACGCAGGAAATGAGCTATCAGTTCAGGAGTTTATGATCGTCCCCTTAGGTTTCGATACCTTTTCTGACGCTATAAGAGCGGCTGTTGAGGTATATAAGGAGTTGAAGGCGGTTATAAAGGAGCGATACGGCCCTTCAGCTATTAACGTTGGTGATGAGGGAGGATACGCGCCTCCGATGAGATTGACCGACGAAGCTCTTCAAGCCTTAGAGATGGCAGTTAAACGAGCTGGCTATGAACTAGGGAAAGACATCTTCATATCGTTGGATGCTGCAGCGTCGCAGTTCTATGACGAAGGTTCTCAGACCTACGATATAGATGGGCGAAAGCTTAGGCGTGAGGAGCTGCTTGAATACTGGCTAGACCTGGTATCGCGATACCCTATACTCAGCATTGAGGATCCATTCTATGAAGAAGACTTCGATATGTATAGCGAGTTGAGAAGAAAGACAAAGGGTAGGACTCTGATAGTTGGTGACGATCTTACGGTTACCAACATCGAGAGGCTTGTAAAAGCTATAGAGAAGAGAGCTATAGACGCAGTTATCGTTAAACCTAACCAGGTAGGCACGCTAACTGAAACTCTTGACTTTATAGATCTAGCTAAGCATAACGGTATAGCCACGATAATCAGTCATAGAAGCGGTGAAAGTGAAGATACCTCAATAGCTCACTTAGCAGTAGCGGTTGGAGGACCCTTCATAAAGACTGGCGCACCTTGTCGTGGTGAGAGGACGGCTAAGTATAATGAGCTTCTACGCATTGAGGATTATCTTGGAGGCGAAGCCATATTTGCAGCGAAGCTTCTACCACGTAGAGGGTAACGCAGATATGATGTTATCAGACACGGGTTCACACATCACCAACAATCTCAGTAGCGCCTCGGCGTCATCACCTAGGGTACATTATGTAGCTAACTTTAAAACTTTTAGGAGTTCAGTGTTGAGATCATGGTAACGAACCTCCCCGCCGAAGCTAAGGCCAAGTTCATAAAGTATATGGAGGCAAAGACACCTGAGGAAAAACTCCGCGCCTTAGAGGAATTCCTTTCAGCCGTACCTAAACATAAGGGCACGGAGAACTTAGTTCGCTGGATCAGGAAGCGTATGGCTGAACTTCGAGAGGAGATTGAAGAGCAAAAGCGAAAGCGTAGCGGGGGCAGAGCACCATCATTCTTCATAGAGAAGGAAGGAGCCGCACAAGTAGTACTGCTTGGCTATACAAAGGCGGGTAAGAGCTCACTCCTTCGAGTATTAACTGGTGCACGAGTTGAGGTTACAGACTATCCTTATGCAACACGAGTCCCCGTACCGGGAATGCTCCAATACGAAGACATTCAATTCCAGCTGGTCGAAGCACCCTCACTCATACCAGGAGGTGGAGGTTGGAATACTCGAGTTATAGGTCTAGGCAAGAATAGCGATGGGATAGCATTAGTTCTTGATCTATCTCAGGAGCCTGTTGAATCGTTTAAGGCTATAGTTGAAGAGCTTCAGGAGCACGGTCTGTACCTAGTAAAGCCAAGAGGTTATGTAGTTATAGAGAAGAAACGGGGTGTTACGGGGATAAGGATCATAAACTATGGCAAGCTATTGTGTGCGCCAGAGGATATCATCAAGCTTCTTAATAGCTATCGTATCTACAACGCTGTAGTGAGGGTTTACGGCGAAGTTGATCTAGACGATGTTGAGATGGCGATATATGAGAACATAATTTATAAGCCTACAATTATCTTAGCAAACAAGATTGACCTGCCGAACGCCATGGAATCACTGAAAGAGTTGATGAAGGTAGTTCCAAGAGATATACCCGTGATTCCAGTCTCTGCCTTAAAACGCATAAACCTGGACAAGATAGGGCCAACGCTGTTTAAGGTATTGGATTTGATACGAGTCTACACTAAACCTCCACTAGGTGAACCGTCAAAGAAGCCTCTCGTACTTAAACGCGGATCCACAGTGTTAGATGTAGCCAGGGCTATTCATAGTGAATTGGTTGAGAAATTCCTATACGCACGGATTTGGGGACCATCAGCTAAGTACCCTGGTCAGCGCGTTGGTCTAGACCATGTGCTTCAGGATGGCGATATCGTTGAGATTAATCTGCGTAAGTAGCGAAGGCTTCGGTAAACGATGTTCCATCACAAATATATCCTGAAGAAGCATAAGTCTTTCGGGGTTAACTGTGGTCCGAGTCAATAAATTAGTACTTGTAACAGCTAAACATATGCCTCAACACAAGTATTTCGTAGACATAGCCAAGGAGTTTGCATCGAAGTTAGGTGTAGATTTGGAGATAAGAGAGGAGGATTACGTATTTCTAAACGAGCATGGCGAAAAAGATGAGTTTGGAATGGCATGGCTTCCTCAGCTTTTCATC
>DQTV01000054.1 GCA_015662595.1 Ignisphaera aggregans | reverse complement strand
ATCATAGCAACTCGTCTATCTACTGGTATAGGTATGGTAAATGGAATCTCAGGTTCAACTCCACGAGCTTTCAAAGTATAGTAGAACATCTTGACGGCGAAAACAACGGTTTTAGCATCTGGACTAGTACCTAAGCATCTAGCCAAAGTCTTCCATACTAACTCCAGATCTCTGGTCTTTAATGCTGAAAGTACGTTATGGCATCTCAATAACCTCTCAAGTCTAGCTATTTTTGCTTTAACCGCAATTCGATGAGTTAGCTTGACAAAACGTTTAACGCTATCTATAACTTCAGCAATGTTTCGCGGTTGCTCACGACATACCCACTCTCCATACCTAGACCAGTACTCCTCTCCACGCATTGAAAGCACATAGCTGACTACAGCATTTGCAACCATAGCTATCGGTGCTACTTCGGAACAACAAGACATCAACATTTTAGCTGTATTCATCTGAGGATCGAGATCTTCAAGCACCCTAATGTTCTCTCTACCGAATTCCTTTAACGCTTCTGCAACGCTTGATATACGTTCATATACAAGTCTCAACCATGCTCACCTAACAAATCAACAATACTAAGACCATCTACACCCGTTACGTTGATAAGCTTCGCTGATATGCTTTTACGAAGTAGCGTAACAATATCTCTATTCAACTTACACTTCTCATGAGCTAGCGAAACTGGGAGAGGTATACAAGCTCCGTAAGGAGTCAGGCTATCTAATAACCTGAGTATTTGCAGTAAACTGCTTTCCGCCTCTGCACTCCTATGTGCTATCTCTACCCTAACCGCTTTACTACATCCCCGAAATGCTATGTAGCTCACTGAAACATCGATACCATGCCTTCTATACGCTGAAACCAGGCTATGGTTAAGCTCTACAGGTTTAGTTGCGATAGTACAGTCGTAGCATCCTAATACTTTTCGCGCTTCATTTAAAAGCATTGTCGCGAGCAACCCCTCATTACAAATCGGATCTAGGCCTATGAGCTGTCTTAAAATCTCACTACTCCTCAATCTCTTAACGATTCCGATAACCATAGCTCCAGTCTCGATAATCCTCCTAATAATCTTAGCACGCCACTCATGATAATCATCTAGATCGATTCCCAGAATCTTCCTTACAAGATCGATGCTTAGAGTATGAACGTTTCTTGGTGGGTCAATAATTGGCCCGTCAATCACTACCAAATCTCTGTATAGAGTTGTGTCTAGAGCTAATGTCTCGCATATCAACATAACATCGTTAATTACATCGCGATATATGTTACCACTAGGATCGCTAACTACGCTAACAATAGAGAATGGGTATTCAACAGTAAGAGAGTTAGAGATAGCGTTAAGGGTTACTCTAGTCACTAACACCGCGAACACGTACATAGGATCGATAGATGCTATTACATTGCTTGAACCGTCGATACCCACAACAACGCTCCTAGGCTTCTCACTGCTATTGAGTACGAAGATTGCGTTACTCTCTATAGCTTTTCGAACTCTATTGCTAAGTAGTGTTCTAAGACCCGATATTGTGTTAGCTAGGTAATGCGCTACACTATCGGTAAATACCATCAATTTCTGTATAGCACTCTCCTCCATTGTATTGCCTCAATCTAAAGATATGCTTCGATAAGGTCCTTGCTAATGAGGCTCAATAGAATGCTTTTAACCTTAGTGCGTTCAATCCCTAAACGTTGAGATATCAACTCAACAGCTTCGCTGAACCTTAAGCTACCCCTACCACTCTTTATCTCCGTAAGGGCCACGTATACCTCAATTTCATCACTGTTTAGCGCATTGCTTTCAAGAATACGCTTTCTCAACTCTTTCAACTGCGTATACATATCTCCAATGATTGAGCATACGCCCGAATCTAGGGAAACGCTACTAAGATCTTTCAATCTCGCCTCTAACTCCGTTATCTTTGCAACATCTCTTTGTTGAAGTAGCGTACTAAGACTCTTTATCTGCATGGCCAAGGTCTTAACTCTATCTATCGTCTCCTTAGCTAGATGTTCACACCCCACCAACGTAGCTGAAGAGAGCTCCTTCATAGCTTCGCCAAGCTCATTACTAACCGATAGAACTACCTTTCTGATATCGTCAATTGACAGAGTTTTATTACTATCCGCATACTCTCTACGCATCTTCTCGAGTCTATCTAGTACCTTGTTAACTATCTGACCAACCAGTTCTATCTCTTTATAGCATTGTGGAGCGTGCTCAAAAACATTGCCACAGCCATCAATAAGCCCTTTATATTTCTCAACTTCATGTCGAAGCCTAGCTGCATATCTAGCCAGTTCCTCTTCAAGCGCTATAACCTTATCCACAGCGTTTTGAAGCTCGGTAAGCTTGGTAGCTATAGATCTTATATGAGCGTGCCACGACGATATCGAATCCCTCACGAGACGTTCAAGCTCATCAACGGTTGAGACCTTGAACTTCATAGGCTTTAGCTTAGTAAACTCTATCCTATCAATGACTTCAGCTAACGAGGTTAGTATTTCGGATGACCGGAGCTTCTCTACCAATGTTTCTCTATCTGCATCCACGTTTTCAGCGTCTTCAATAGCCTTCTTCACATAGCTTACGAGTTTCTCAATTCTCTCAACAGCGTCCTTAAAACGCTGCCTTATGGTTATTCCTGAGCTATCTATGTCGACAACGTTACGTAGCCTATTATGAATAAGCCATAGCTTATAGTTGAACATGTACAAAGGTCCTTGACCTCTAAAGTAGAACGGGAACTCCTTACCTCGATGCCTCTTCCATAGGTCGTCAAGTTCTTTCAATACCTCTTCATCATTAAGCCGCTTCTCCGCTATCTCGTCTAGGAGCCTTATAGCTTCATTCAACTCATTAACCATCAGCAAATCTATGCTTATCTTCTCTGTAAAGATGTAGGAGGATAACAGCTCCTCTAACATCTTAAGCCTTTCAACAATATCATTGACCGTCACCACCATCTCATGCTTAAGCCTTTTGACACGTTTTTCGCTCTCCTGTATCAAAGGTCTTAACTCATTCTCGTAGTACTCCACCATATCTAAAGCTAATCGTGCAAGGCGCAGACCTTGTTGAATATCAAAGTCTAGAGCTTTACGCGCCATTTCAATGTAATGCATTACTGTATCAAAGAACTTCGATATGCTAAGCCAGTTGTATCTACGCTCTTTAGACGACACTATGTATCCGAATTTTGTAGCCAGCTCCCTATCCCTTTCAATAACGGATAATATACGCTTATACCATTCATTTACTACTCTTCTGGCTCTATCAGGTGTGGCAAGCAGAACCACAACATTATCGCCATCTACATCAAGCTCCAAATCTATGCCCATCCTCTTAACATCCTGAAGCTTACCACGACAAATAAGAGCACGTATTTCAAGAGCACTAAGTATTGTTTCCCATACTCTCTCGGCGTTTGGACTCATCGCTATGAAGAACCTCTTCAGCATAGATTCTGTCGCAATACCATTGAATATACGGGAGAGTATATCTACTACACGCTGTTCGTAGGGTGAAAGTACATCTGGAACTACATTTTCACCCTCCAATTTTACGAATCCATACCGCGATAGAACCTTTAGATACTCTCTAAGCTTTGCTGGACTCTCTATGTCTAAACCTAACAGACTCCTCTTCGTACCGTAGATATGGAGTGAGGCTAGCTCGTGAACAACATGAGTAAATACTTCAGATACGGAGGCCTGTCTACGCGGTATAGCTAAAGCCCAGCGCAATGCATTTACATAGTCTTTGTAGCTTGAGATAGGTGATTCGAGAGCGAGATCCTCAAGAGCGAAGGGCTGTTTCAACACACTCTCTATAGCATGTTCAAGGGATAGCGTATCCCATAACTCACGTAGCTTGGCTATCAGTTCATATAAGTCTGCTATCTTTGAGATTTCGCCATACTTAGCGATGTTCATCGCGTGTAGATAGGGTTTACCGTCTTCTGCACTTTCCCAAATACTACGTCCAATAGCTGCAAGCTGAATTCTATCCATCAGTCGTACGATCGGTATATCAACGATCTTTACAGCATATCTCTGCTCTAGATTGGGAATCTCGATACTCACCTCCGGATCGGTAACCCCTGTATGAAGCAGTATGACCATGTGTACGGGTCTAGCACTATGCTGCGTTTTTGTGAGCAGCCTCTCGATGTACTCTACATCTTGCTTAGTCAGCTTCTTACCTGTTGCGTAGAGTAGAGCGTTTAGCTTTACACTCCTTTCACGCGTAATCGAATATTCCATCTCAATTAAGAGAGCGCGCCTCATACACTACAACACCTCAATATTGCTTATCTTGATTTTATCGTCTCGAGAACTAAGCATCGCAACAAAACCTAGTACGAGATACTCCTCAGGTATTTCGGATAGAAGTTCACGCCAATACTTAAACCTTCGATCTATGTCTTTAACGAAGTTCAAGAGCGTCAATTCAGGAGATAAGAACACGAAGCTTAGTATCTTAGGTGAAACAAGCAGACGCTCACCTATCCCATCACGATTGATACGGCTCTTAACTACCTCATCAATGTACTGAGCAATATCTGCTGTAAGCTTGTCGATCTCTACATCACTTACAACAGATGGCAATACGTCGTATAGAAAGTCCTTAAGCTCAGCTAAAGAAACGCTTCTAGGAATAGCAAGCACTATTGAACCATCAAAGTCCATGTATATCAGCGATTCTATGACCCTATTCGCAAGCTCACGAGATTCAGACTCAAGCGATGGTATTGTCCTAAAGGCTTTACATAGCATGTCTTGCAATACTGTATAGAGTTCTGGTGTTAGCCTCAAAGTCCATACTCTATATAGGAATCTTTTAGCATTTAGTCCTAGCTGAGGAGACTTAACAAATACATTAATTGCCGAAACTAAGCTTTCAAACATTTTCCGTTCTATACCGAGGTCGTTAGCTGCACGTGTAGGTTCAATAATTATGTTTGTTAGCAGATAATCGAGGAATCTATGTGCTACGTGTTTATCGATCCCAGCCTCAAACTCAATATATCTTAGCCACAGTGTACATAGCTTTCTATAATTCGATTCTACTAATAGCGGTAAATCAGCGCCAGCAATATGCACTTTCACATCCTTTAAATTCTCAATAACATTTTCTGAACGTAGTATCTTCATACTGTCACTACCACATTGAAACCTAACACTGTTTAAGAATAGCATATCGATTACAGCTCTCTGAAGTGCTGCTAAGTTTCCAAGACTTGAGAGTACCAGCGGATTAACTAGCGTTGGAGGATCAAATACCTCTGAAAGCGTAATAACCTTATCGTAAAGGTAACTTACAAGACCCTTAACAAACCTATATGCTTCTTCCCGTGGTAACGGCTGCAACTCTATCATTTTTATACGTCGACTAAACCTAGCTATCACCGTTGCCAAGTCACCTAAACTTCTTAGCTTTGCATATGCCGATGGCGTTATCGAGAATATGAAGTGTAGTCTCCCAGCATACTGCCCAACACTTTTGCCTCTCTTCGATATCTCTTCAACAACGCCATTAAGTATCTGTGTTATACTCGATACTAGGAGATTCACTACATCCTGCTTTCCATAGGAAACAATGTCCTCTAGCTCATCTATGAAAAGAATAACCTTACTCTCACGACAAACCTCGGTTAATAGCGTACGTAGAGCTTCCTGAACATATACTTTGGCGCTGTTGAACTTGTTTGGGCTTGGAAGCTCTGCATGCCTACCACACTTAGCTTCGATAGCTGATGTCTGTTCCTCTCTTAGTGCAGCTAGCATTGCAGCTAGTGCTATATACGCTTCGCTCTTCGACTCGCTAAAGAGAGTGCCATGAAGTGCTTCATTGACATAGTTTAAGACTGTCTTAGACGTGATGATGAATGAAACCACGTCGGATTGCTTCAAGCTATCCAAATACATATAGTAGAGGCTTGTCTTTCCTTCACCCCACTCAGCTGTAATAAAGGCTACTAAGGGGTTGTCGGCATGTCTCACTTCAGCAATGAACTCCTTGATTAGATTGAATGCTCGTTCTCTTGAGGGCAGTAAGCCTACAAACTGCGCTAGCTCATTTGCTGAAAGACCGGTTTCACTGGGCCTCTTTCTAGGCAGTGATATGCAGCGCTGCATTAGATAGCCCCACGCAAGAGTATGGTTAGCTACCCATGTGTAGTGCTATGCGTAGAAACCTCATTAATAAGGCGATCAGCGTATAAATGAGGATAACGTGGTTTAGCCTTTCACTACCTCCTCAAGCTCCTTACGCACATTCTCAAAAACATCTTTACTACATAAGTTGAGGTTTATTGATAGTGGCGTAATGGATATACATCCCTCTACATCTACGGCGTAAGCATCTGTACCAGGTTCCGGCTCTATAAGATTCGTATAGAGCCAGTAGTAGGGTACCATACGGGGGTCAACTCTTCGATCGTAAGTAGCTCTCCATCGCAATTTCGCTGCTGTAGTCACTTTAATGCATCCACGGTACTTCCTTATGTTCGGAAAGTTGACGTTGAGTATATCGACACCCCTAAACCAGCCCCGCTCTAGAACCCCCTTAACTAATCTTCGCACAGTCTTCAGTATCACGTCTCTAAACTGCGGGTCTTCGAACTCTCTAAATGAGGTTATCTGAGCTGAGAACGCGATAGCGGGTATTCCGAGCAGCGATGCCTCTATAGCTGCGGCGACGGTACCACTATAGAATATGTGTTGCAATGTAAGGTTGTCTCCTACATTCACACCGGAAAGCACAAGATCAGGTTTATAGCCTAGAACCTCGATTGCTAGGTGTATAACGTCGACCGGTGTTCCATCAGTCAATACTACCCGATATCCATAAACTTCAGTCTCATATACTCGAAGAGGTCTCGAAATCGTAATTGCGTGCCCTATCACGGACCTCGGATACTCGGTTGAGAATATCAACACTTCAGCTAAGTCTTTAACAGCATCATGAAGTATGTAGAGACCGGGGCTAGTGTAACCATCATCATTCGTTATAAGAATTCTCAACATGATACACCAGGCTGAAAGTGATCAGCGAAGGACCACCTCTTCATCAAAGCTCCGTGAAGACCCCGGGGTATTTCATCATCTCACATCATCACACTACTTTACGCTACCTGGAATTAAAGTATGTCTAGGCTTGGGACTCGAGATATTTGTAGCTTTCAAGTAGGAGATATGCATCCTCAATGCTCGAGTCCCTAATTATAGGTCTATCAATTCTAGCCCTATCAACCAAGGACAAATCGATGTTCACAATCCTTACATCCTCTTCAAATGGCTTGAGCTGCTCCACCACGTTTCCTAAGGGATCAACAACCACCGAACTTCCGCCAAAACCAAGACCATCGAAGAACCCCACCATATTAACCCATATGAAGAATGCTGTATTCTCTAATGCTCGTGCTCGAACAAGCGTGTGAAATAGCGGTACTGAGGAGTCGGGTGAAGCCGATATCGCTATCAGGATCTTCGCTCCCTGAAGTACTTGCGATTTGAATATCTCTGGGAAGAATATGTCGTAGCATATACCGAACCCTATCTTAACGCCCCTAAAACTCCACGGCTTCACATAACCCCTATAGCTTCGAAACCATCTAGCCTCATCAAATACTGAAAATGTTGGTAGATGCCTCTTCCTATATGCATAGATTTCGCCACGATCGTCGATAGCTATCAGGCTATTATACAGGAATCCGTAGCTAGACTTCTCCGATAGACCAACCACTATACCTATACGATGCTCGCGAGCCACAATTCGAAGTCTGTCTATGACATTGCTTGTCAGCTCCTGTGAGATTCTGTAGAGAAGGTCTCGCGATGTATAGCCCGTTAAGAACAGCTCAGGAAATACATACAGATCAGCTTGGTACTCCCTGACAACTTTGTAAATCTTATCCAAGTTGCT
>DQTV01000005.1 GCA_015662595.1 Ignisphaera aggregans | reverse complement strand
TGCGGGGGTGCCCGAGCCAGGTCAAAGGGGTCGGGCTTAGGACCCGATGGCGTAGGCCTGCGTGGGTTCAAATCCCACCCCCCGCACCACACTTCTTCCTAGCAACGTACTTGATGCAGCACGGCTTTGACGTGACACCGCAACGCGATGTACAGACGCTGCACTTATATCGAATGACTCTCCTGTGACAGAGGTAGAGAAGTGCTTGTTATGCAGTGCCGGGGGTGACCCGCCCCGTGCTCATAGTGCCCCGGGACGCGGGGTGCCTCACACGGGCACCGGGGTCCATGCCTATACTGCGCTATTCCTAGGTATATATCTCTTCTCGGCTAATCCGTCTCCATCCTAAGTACGAGGTACCCTCTCTTTATCAGATTAACGACGTCGCGTTGAGCTATCGCCGTAACGATCTCCTTAAATGCTTGTAGAGGGTGTTCGGATCTAATAACCACATCTAGTTTTTTGGCCAACCTCTTTACAGCCGCGAGGCATTGCTCATATAAATCACATACCTCGCATTTACAGTAAGGACCTTTAACTAATACAAAGCCTAGCTCACCATCTACAAAGCCTCCGCGATCGCAAAACACCTTTATTTTTATTGTGCCATCACTATCGATACCCACATCGTATACTAGGAAGAGTCTAGCTGCAACGTAGTACCTATTATTGTGATGAACTACGAAACCACTACGTTCCATAATATTTAGATGCCTGTACACAGCTGTGCGACCAATACCTATGTCGTTGGCGATGGCTGAAGCTGTTGATACACCTCGAGCTATAAGCGCCATTATTTTGTATCTGACTTCATTTCTAGTGCATTCTTCGAAGCTCCTTACGTTGATTAGCCTAACGAGATCAGGCTCATACTCGTTAGACGCTGGTAAAAGCGCTTTCAATCTAGAGATATTATGCTGAAAATTCATAATTATCGCCGTAGATCTACTCCAATACACTAACCGGTATACCCACCTTCCTTAATAAACTAATGCTATTCTCTACAATTGCTCTAAGAACCTCGTTCTCATCAATACCCTTTACACTTGCAATATGCCTTACACTCTCCCTAAGCATATGAGGACCGAGTCTTAAACCGCGATAGTTGTAAGGACCGTCGCTTTCAATAAGTATAGCCTCTAGAGGTGTTGCTGCAGCAACTCTTCTATGCTTTTCTTGTATAGATATCGCTGGGTTTATGGAGATCATATACCCAGCACCAACGATATCCCTAATCAGTTCTAGTGGACCTGTATACCAGTGGAAGACTGCTATGGGGATATCGTACCTCTGAAGAAGTCTTAACACCTCACTCCACGCATCAACACTATGTACTGAAACCCCAAGCTGAAGCTCTCGAGCTACCTCAAGAAACATCTTAAACACTTCATACTGGTACGCTATGGTATCGCTTCTAAACCTCCTATCGAGACCAATCTCACCCAGTATACGTACATCCTTTCTGTTAGCGTATACAAGCTCTATTATTGATTTGACTTCATCCATTCTCTCTGCAGATACCTCCCAGGGATGCATACCGAGAGCTGGAATTACGTGTTTATGGCGTCTCGATATTTCGAGAGTGCGAAGAGAAGACTCGTAATCGTCACTAACAGCTATAATTGCAATACCTAGATCCTCTATGAAGCTATGTACTGTGTCTTCCTCGTATTCATGGAGATGACAGTGCGCATCGAGAAGCCGGGGCATGGACACACCTAAAGCTTGTTTAACTTGATTAAGGTCTAAGAGCTCCTAATGCTCTTAACTACGAACTCTCTCACCTTGTGCTCAGGTACGTGAACAAATTCTGTGAATGCATCGAGTGGTAGGTATACAAACCTACTCAACTTGTATGTGGGATAGAGCTTACCAACAATGTTTACTCGGTACCCACAGTACTGACATCGCATTTCGTTATCTAGCTTCCACTCAACAATATCAAATCCGATACGTCCGACCACGACCTTTCCACAGTTTGGACAATAGGTATTCTCTAGCTTATGGCCGGGAACGTTCCCTATATACACGTAATGTAGTCCCTCCTCCTTAGCAACCTCTGCATGTCTTTCAAGGACTTCGACAGGTGTTGGAGGTACGTTAAGCAGCTTATAGTCTGGATGGAATCTGAGAAAGTGAAGCGGAGTTTCAGGGCCAAGATTCTCAACTATCCATCTAGCCAGCTTACGAGCTTTCTCAATGCTATCACCGTACTTAGGAACTACGAGATCGGTAACCTCTATGAAAACCCCTTTCCTCTTAAGCTCAACCATAGCCTGAAACACTGGCTCAGTATCTGGTACCGAGGAGAGCTTTCGTGCAAACTCCGGATCTCCATGACCTTTCAGATCCACGGTAGCCGCGTCCATGAACTTCGCTACTAGGTCTATGGCTTCGTCACTCATATAGCCATTAGTTACCATGGTGTTGAAAAGTCCATGCTTCTTCGCTATCACGCCTATATCGTAAGCGTATTCGATGAATACTATTGGCTCGTTATAAGTATACGTAATTCCGTGAGCTCCATAAGCTTCAGCAAGCTTGACAACAACCTCAGGATCCAGCTTCCAACCAGCTATAACCCTACGTTGACTTATGTCCCAGTTCTGACAGAAAGTACATGCCCAGTTACAACCTGTTGTTGCTATGGAGAGAACCATAGATCCTGGATTGAAGTGGTAGAGAGGCTTCTTCTCTATTGGATCTATAGCGACAGCTATCGCTAAGCCGTGGGACACTAGATAGAGCTTTCCATCGATATTCCATCTAATACCACAGAACCCGCATTTACCTTCAACAACATTACATCTTCTAGGACATGCCAAGCACTCAACAAGCTTCTTCTCAGCATCTACGACACGATAGAGCAGTGCTTCCTTGGGCACTTATACCCCACCCAACACATAGTACTGGTCTAGGCTAATTAACTCAAGCTCGGGGGATGATGATTCAATCCCGTCAGTGAACTTGATGAGCTAGGCTGCCTCTCCTGACTCTAGCTCGCACCACCTCACTTCACTAAATCCTCGAACTCCTTAAGAGGAGTACCTCTCCGAGCCAGACTCACGATGTTAAGCGCTTGCATACGCAGAACTTGATCTTCAGCAAATTTTCCACGCAAAGTTATGGCTACGGTCTTTATAGGTTCTTTAACACCTCGCATAATGGTACACGTATGTATAGCCTCAGTCACAACCATGACGCCTTCAGGAGCGACTTCTCGATATATGAACTCCGCTATCTGCTCAGTAAGCCTTTCCTGTATTTGAAGACGTCTTGCAAAAGCATCAACTATTCTCACAAACTTGCTTAAGCCCAACACTCTATTCTGAGGTATGTATGCGATATGAGCCAGACCTATTATTGGAAGGAGATGGTGTTCGCATAGCGATCTAAACGGAATGTTTGTTACAACAACAAATCCGTTAACCCTGATCGCATCTTCATCATCATCGATAGCAAAACTCTTGAGGTACTGCCTAGGGTCTACATAGTAACCGTAGAGAAGCTCGTGAAGTAACATCCTAGCAACTCTATATGGGGTCTCTCTAATTCCTTCACGATTCACATCCTCACCGAGCTCCTTCAGTATCTCCTTAACAAGTTCAGCAATCTTCTTAATCTTCTCCTCCACTTCTATCACCCCGGCTTTTGATGGTACTCGCACAATTGTTAAACAGCGGAATAAACTCTTTGCCTTCCCTCATAAGAAGACCATCATCTTCGACCTCTACACCCGGTTCAGCACATGTAATGGCTTTTCTTAGCAGCCTATACCGGTGCTGAACGCGGTCCTTGAACACTGCAGGACAGAAGTGTACGGATACTTTAAGATTTCGTTCCGCTGCAAACTCAATGACTCGCTTAGCAACATCAGCACTCCCAACTACTGTACGACCATCACTACTAACTTTAAGACCTCGCAGTAATAGAGACTCTACGTTTGTCTCGCTAACCTCAAGCTCATTCAAATTGACAAACTTTACACCTAACCTTGCTGCACGCTCAATCACCCTGAGAACGGCATCAATGTTAGGTAGAGCTGGAATCTCTATACCCACATCGATGCTTAGATTATGAACTGCCATCTCAACGTATTTCCATACCCATTCATCTACAACATGAAATCTAAGCTCGTCAAGACCTGCACGCTCAAGGGTTTTGAACACAGTTGGCGAAGCACCTAAGCCCGTCGTATATAGATGGACGTGAAACTTAGACCCATAGACGCTCTTCACAAGCTCTATGATATCTACTACACGGTCTACTACATGCAGTGGCTCACCTCCAGTTATCGAAATACCGCGAGCACGTACAAAGGCTATTTCATCGAGTATGTCTGATAGATCCTCAACCTTCTCCTCATCAACATAGAAAGCGTCTACACGACGTCTTTCCAAGCTTATTGGACAATAGAAACAGTTAACACCGCATACCCCAGTAACAAATACAACTACCTTCAACCCCCGCATACAGAGCTCGCATCCACGTGGTAGAATGCCATACCACCATCCAAGCAACTCATCCTTATATACATAGCCCATACCTAGATACCCTTTGACGAAATAGTCTGTTTTCCATACATAGCCTATCTATAGCCTCCTCAATGCTTATGTTTGGAGGTATCTCGAACTCTATAAACAGCCCTGTATGACCCTCAATACTTCTCCTAGTTAACGCCTTTACGCGATCGAGAACAACGCTCATCGATACACCCAATCTCTTCGCCACGTAACCCTCGTTGCCTACGACTGGTATCTCTCTATGACCTACATCAGTCGGCTCTATCAACATTAACCTCTTGTTGACTCCAGCCACACGCTTATCTAACTCAAGCTCGCTTAGTGTAAGCATACCGCTAAACCTGTAGAACTCTATCTCTACAGCTTCCAGCTCAGCTAAGGGTATGGATAGTATTAGCTCTTCTGATGAATCGAGATACAGATAGATCTTGGGGGTGTGTACAGGAGTAGGCTGAACAATGACAGCGTTGTACACCTCATACCCATGTCTTTCAAGACACGACAATACGATGCTAGGCGCGTAAGGATAGAGCAGAGCTATATCGACATCACTACGTACCTCCACATCTCCTCGAGCCACGCTTCCATGAAGAACAGCATGTTTTATTCCACAGCTATCTAACACTTTAAGAAGCTCCATACCACGCTTACGTTTTAACCTCAGTAGCTCCCAGTGTTCCTTTGTATACACAACCTCACGAATGTTCCCCTTTAGCTCTACCATGCAACACACGCACAAGGTATATTTATGTGCTCTAATATTGCTTTACCTGGTCTAAACGTTATGGGTAACGCATTAACAGCGTTAATGCTCTTCATGGTCATAACATCGCTGCTAGCAATAGCTACCCGTGGTCGCGATATAAGAGTTTTTGGGAAGAGGATAACGTTCACAATAGGCGGTGTACTCGTATTCCTTGGTAGTGAACGAAAAGCAAAGAAGATCGGGGGCATAGAACGGAGGTTAGCTTACTTAGCGATATCCGTTCTAGGGTTGGGAATGATCCTCTTCTACACATCCTTTCTACCCATGATTGTGGACTTCATACGCAAGTTCATCCTCTTTAGCATTGGAGCTATAAATGTAAGACCTCAGCCACCCATAATCCCAGTACCGCTACTTCTCCAATACACTGACGTATTGATCTACATAGCTGTGTCCATAGGTATCGGGGTTGCCGCGCATGAGATCATGCATGCAATCATAGCATTGAAGGAGGGTATTCATGTAAAGAGCTGGGGTTTTGGTATACTCTTCCTGTTTCCCATAGCCTTTGTAGAGCTTGATGAAGAGAGCTATCGAAGAGCTCCACCACTCACGAAGCTTACTGTGCTATGTGCAGGGGTTCTAGCCAACGCCATAATAGCCCTGGGTGCAATACTAGGGCTCTTAGCGACCTCATACTACATGCACGCACTCTCCGTAGAGCCAGCAGTTGTTATAGACGATATTGATTGCGGTATCTGTAAACAGGCTCTCTATGCAGATCGTAACGCTACGCTCATTAACGCAATGACCATGCGTAGCATAGATACGTGCCCAGCTAAGCTAGCTGGGATAAGTCCGGGAAGCATCGTAGTGCTTGTGAATGGTAGCGCAATCCATACTATAAATGACTTAGCTAACATCATTAGAAACAGTAATCTCAACAGCACGTTGATTCTGAGGCTATGCACATCGGAAGGAGCTTGCAGAGACGTGGCTATCCGCTTTATCTATCATATACAGCTAGATGAAAGATTAGGGAGAGTGGCGTTCTATCGAGTTCATAACGGTAATATTACGCCATGCATTGGTGTAAAGCTCGTTCAATCCAAAGCTGTGTTTAATAACGGCGTTGCCTACATACCTCCACAACTTTGGATTCTTGAGACATTGCAATACTATCTCTCGTTCCTGTTTATGGTGAACTTTAGCCTATATGTACTAAACTCCATTCCCTTACTGATAACGGATGGTAGTAGAGTTCTTGAGGTACTATCAGAGCGTTCAAAGCTGTTGAGCAAGATGATTAAGTATCGCATAGTGGACCTGGTAAACATCGTCATCATCGGCACCGCCATCATTATTGCCACGTACGTACTCCTCTCAAGGTAATACCATGGAGCGCTCTAGCCTTCCTAACTTAGTAATTCGAGAGTGCTTATCTGAGGAACTACAGAAAGTTGCAGAGATTGAGAAGCTGTGCTTTAAAGATCCATACCCCATACACCTACTAGCGATGCTCCGAGCGCTTTACCCCGAATTATTCTTGGTCGCAATAGTCGATAACAATATCGTAGGTTATGTCTCGGCGATAGTTCGTCGAGAGCAAGTAGGGCATATAGTATCGATATGCGTACACCCCATGTATAGGCGTAGAGGTATCGGAACTATGCTCATGAAGGAGGTGGAGAGAAGGCTTCGAGAGATGTTCTCGATCTGCACGTTTCGACTTGAGGTTCGTGTAAGCAATACACCTGCGATAAGTATGTACCAAAAACTTGGTTATAGAATTGTTGAAAGACTTCCACGATACTATCAAGATGGCGAAGACGCCTACATGATGATCAAAGACGTGTGTATAGAAAAAGCTACTGAGGTTAATAACCTTCGTTAGCTGAGAACTATCACGAGTCGGTATTCGTAGCTAAGCACTGACAAGGTGTATATTTGTGAAAGTGTATGAAACCTCTGTATACATCCTCGATGTTAGCTACGAAGTTCATGGCTCAGAGCCTCAGATCATAATATGGGGTATAGATGAGAGTGGGCGTAGGGTTGTTCTCAAGGATAAGAGGTTTCGACCATACTTCTATGCAGTGCTTGATCCGACTGTCTATAATCGTGCGGATGAGATAGCTCAGCTTATTAAACAGCTAAGTAGACCTCGATCGCCAATACTCTCCGTAGAGCTTTTAGAACGGAAGTACTTTGGCAAGCCCATCAAGGTATTCAAGGTCGTCACCCTGATACCTGAGTATGTGCGTGAGTACAGGGAGGAGGTGAGGAAAATACCTGGAATAGCTGAGGTTCTTGAAGCTGACATACGCTTCGCGTTAAGGTATATGATTGACCACGATATCCTGCCAAATACGTGGCATACATTTAAGGTAGTTGAAAAGGGTCCCAACCAGGATTATCGAGTAGATACGGTGCTTGAGATTGTTGATGTTGGTAGTCGCATCGAGGAAAAGATATCGCCACCAAAGCTAAGGATTATGGCTTTCGATATTGAGGTCTATAACCCTCGAGGAGCGCCGAAGCCTAATCGAGATCCTGTAATAATCATTGCTGTTAAGACCTCTGAAGGTGTATTAAAACAGTTTCTAGCTGAAGACAAAAACGATAGAAAGCTATTTAAAGAGTTCATAGACTTTGTTCTAGAGTACGACCCAGACATCATTGTGGGGTACAACTCTAACAGATTTGACTGGCCCTACCTTATAGATCGAGCCAAGTATCTAGGGATAAAGCTTGACATTACGAGACGTAGAGGTGTTGAACCTAAGCCTAGTGTCTATGGCCATATCTCGATACCTGGTAGATTAAATGTGGATCTCTACGACTTTGCTGAAGAGATACCTGAAGTAAAGGTTAAGAGCTTAGATGAGGTTGCCGAGTATCTTGGTGTAATGAAGAAGAGTGAAAGAGTTAACATACCGTGGTACGAGATCTTTAGGTATTGGGATGATCCAAAGCTGCGACCTTTACTCCTTCAATACTCAAGAGACGACGTTGAGGCTACCTATGGCATTGCGGAGAAGTTTCTTCCTTTCGGTATCCAGCTAGCTAGTATCACCGGCCTTCCCATGGATCAAGTGGTAGCGGCGAGTGTAGGTTTTAGGCTTGAGTGGTACTTGATTAGGGCTGCGTATAAACATGGTGAGCTAGTACCTAATAGGGTTGAGCGAGAGTACGAACCTTATAGAGGAGCGATAGTGTTAGAGCCTAAGAGGGGTGTACATGAAAACATTGCTGTTCTTGACTTCTCGTCCATGTACCCGAGCATAATGATGAAGTACAACATAGGCCCCGACACACTTGTTCGAGATCCTAATGAGTGTCTGAACACTAAATGTTATGAAGCTCCAGATGTAGGTTATCTCTTCCGTAGCGATCCCCCAGGGTTCTTCAAGAGCGTGCTTGAGACCCTCGTCAGAGCTAGGAAGGCTGTTAGAGAACAGATGAAATCGTTGCCTCTGGATAGTCCTGAGTATAGGCTTCTTGAAGCTCGACAGCTCGCTTTGAAGGTCCTTGCTAACGCTGCCTATGGCTATATGGGATGGGTTGGCGCTAGGTGGTACTGTAGAGAATGTGCAGAGGCGGTCACCGCTTGGGGGCGCGAAACGATGAGACGAGCTATCGAGATTGCTAGAAGTCTAGGGCTAAAGGTGATATATGGCGATACTGATTCGCTATTCGTAACATACGATAAGACAAAGATCGAGGAGTTCATTAAACGAGTTGAAAACGAGCTTGGTCTAGAGATAAAGGTTGATAAGATCTATCGCCGAGTCTTCTTTACCGAAGCTAAGAAGAGGTACATAGGGTTAACTGAGGATGGCCACATAGACGTGGTTGGCTTTGAAGCTGTTAGGGGAGACTGGGCAGAGATAGCAAAAGAGTTACAGGAGAAGGTTGCAGACATAGTGCTGAAGACTATGGATCATAGAAAAGCTGTGGAGTTTGTTAGGAAAGCTCTCGAAGAGCTACGAAGAAGCGTTGAGAGGGGGACTGCATCTATAGAGAAGTTCGTCATTTGGAAGACGTTAACAAAGCCGATAACAGCATACGAAGTTGAGGCGCCTCATGTTGTAGCGGCAAAACACCTCATTAAAATGGGTTATAGCGTTGACGTAGGTGATAAGGTGGGGTATGTCATAGTTAAGGGCGGTGGTAAGATCTCTGAGCGTGCACGACCATACATAGCAGTTGACGTACGAGATATAGACCTTGATTACTACATAGAGCACCAAATAATTCCCGCTGTCCTAAGGATCCTAGAGTACTTCGGGGTCTCCGACAAGCATTTGAAGGGGGTTGGGAAAGCGAGAAAGACTCTATTTGAGTACCATAAGTAGTTTCGTGTATAAAACACGTCTCGTTATGTGGAGACCGTAAGATCCTGGAACGTCATTATCGTTACATCGCTAGGCTTACGCGCTATGTTACCTATCCTCACACCTATCAACAGCTTTACTCCTTTACTAGAGGCCACATCTATCAGCCTCTGAGTCACTATACCATCGAACAGCACAGCATATACCTTACCATACTCTAACTCCTGAAGTTTGTCAACTAGATCTCTAACCGGCAACTTGGCCACTACATTCCAGTTAGCATCGTACATAATGGCCTCTAACGTTCCAATAAGTTTCTTACCTTCCTCCACTATATGCAGCGGAATCTCATGAACCTCCTTAACCTCAACAGCCGATTCTGATACTGGAGCACTAGTTGGAGTAGGGGCTTGAGATACTGTTTCAGCCTTCTGTTCAGCAGCTACAGCAGCACTAGGTGCTTCAGCTGGTCTCTCTACGGCTGCACGCTCTTCGCGCTTCTTCTCTTCGCGTTCTCGCTTCTCTATCATAGCTAAGAATTGATATGCTGGTACAGCGCTCTTTAACGCCTTGGCTATCTCTTTAGCGGTGAGCTCCTCCACCTCTTTTCCTGGAGGAGCTTTAGCAACGTAGTCGATATCTGCAACCCTAAGGAGCTCCTTAGCGATTAGATCACCTGCATGATCACCATCTATGAACAGTATCGCTGTCTTCTTAGATGCGAGCTTGACAATCGTTTCAGGAACTTTACCTCCTGGAGCACCCTCTAACGCTATCACATTTCTATAACCATACCTGAGCATATTTAGAACGTCCGCGCGACCCTCAACAATGATGATAGTATCGCTCTTATCCACGTCTGGACCCGCAGGAAGTTTCTCAGGTCCGTAGTAAACTAGCTCAGCAACTCTGACCTCCTCTGCAATCTGGTTGATGACCTCCCTGAAGTCCGGGGCTTTCTCAACGAAGAACTTCTTCGCTATCTCCTTAGCTCTCTCCACAATTCTCTTAAGCTTCTCAGCTCGCACATCAATGATGTCCGTTACCTGTATCTTAGCAGGATAAGGACCAACCCTCTCCACAGCTTCGAGAAGGGCAGCTAGCAAGGCTGTTTCGATGCGATCTAGATTGGATGGTACGAGGATCTCACCAACAGTCTTACCTCCCTGCACCTTTATATCGACACTAATCCTACCAATCCGTCCCTTCTCCTGAAGCTCTCTAATATCGAATTCCTCACCAAAGATACCCTCTGTATACCCAAATATAGCGCCGATAATATCTGAACGCTCTACCTGTCCCTCCACCTCAACACGTGCCCTAATGACATACTTAGCCATAGGCTACAACCCTGAATTCAGGTTCGTGTACTACGTATTAACATAAATACCTTAACACACATCATCTAGACACGTGATGCATGATTAGCTCTAGCTCACTGCGTGTTTTTGGATCAGATAGTAGTGCTTCGCGTATAGGCTTTATAATCTTTATTAGTTCATCTGCAATCGCATTCTTTAGGTCGAGTGGGTGTAGCTTACCTTCTATGAATGCTTTCTCTAGCTCTTCATAGCTATAGAACTCAACTGGTCCGCCATACTCGGGCTTTCTATCGATATACAGCCTGGCTTTAGGACGCGCAAACACGATATACTTAGCTATAGCCATAATCGGGTTGTTCTCTACCTGTCGTGGTGGACAGTAAGCTGCTCGAATCTTGCGCCTAATCTCCTCATCGCTATCAAGTACAAAGATTGCGCTTTCAGGTCTCGACTTACTCATCTTTATCTGAGACATTACCTCGTCAACCTCACCCCTAACATCCATTCGCCCCACGCCTCTAAGCGATGGGATTAGCGGAGTGTGGATGGCTATAGGTTTCTGCCAACCAAGTTTCTC
>DQTV01000116.1 GCA_015662595.1 Ignisphaera aggregans | reverse complement strand
TCGAATATGTGTGGATACCTCAGAGGCCACTCTACGGCTTCACGTATCTGCTGCTTTACCTCGTCAAGACCTCCAATATCGTCCCATCGAACCTCAGGAACCTCGATAAGCACCTCTCTCATGAGGGATGGGGGCACGGTTTTCATGGCAGCTAGAAAGTCTGACATTGTTACCTTCAATCGCTGTAGCAGTTCGGGGTGTATAGGCTTGTTCAAGTCTACTGGGTGCTCTTTCAGGAATCTGCGCAGGGCATTTATGGCAGCCTCTTTCACGAGAGCTGCCAGATCAGCGCCAGTGTATCCATGGGTCATCTCGGCGATTTTGTCTAGATCAACATCTTCAGCAAGCGGCACACTCCTAGTATGAACCTGCAGTATTTCCTTGCGTGCACGTTTATCAGGAGGCGGAACCTCGATTTCTCTATCAAATCTACCAGGTCTTCTAAGTGCTGGATCTACAGCGTCAGGTCTGTTGGTAGCGCCAATGACTATCACCTTGCCACGCTCTTCAAGTCCATCCATCAACGTTAGTAGCTGAGCAACGACGCGTTTCTCCACCTCTCCTGTAACCTCTTCTCGTTTGGGAGCTATGGCGTCAATCTCGTCTATGAATATCACTGCGGGGGCGTTCTTCTTGGCTTCCTCGAATATCTGTCTAAGCCTCTGCTCAGACTCACCGTAGTATTTGGACATTATTTCAGGACCGTTAATTGCTATAAAGTAGGCACCTATCTCGTTAGCTAAAGCTTTTGCTAGTAGTGTCTTTCCACAGCCTGGAGGACCATAGAGTAGAATACCCTTCGGAGGCTCGATACCCAAGCGCTCAAAGATTTCAGGATGTTTAAGTGGCAGCTCAACGATTTCACGTATTCGCTCCTTAACCTGTTCTAAGTCTCCAATGTCCTCCCATGTAACGCGCGGTATGCCGGGTGGTGGTCCACGAACGGGTTCAGGCTTAACTACAACC
Organism: Ignisphaera aggregans; assembly: GCA_015662595.1. Lineage (GTDB taxonomy): Archaea > Thermoproteota > Thermoprotei_A > Sulfolobales > Ignisphaeraceae > SZUA-1435. Next base: position 2,452 of record DQTV01000116.1, on the reverse strand, counting down.
TCTGTGTTTTCGGTGACGTACACAGCCTGTGCTGGTATGGTACTCACGACTCTAAGCCTTATTGGGTACCCTATGTGGTAATAGACAGTTATAAGATCGCCACGCACTAAAGGCTTGTGTAATAGCTCACGACGTATATAGTGCGCTAAGTACCTTGCATACTCCTCAGATAGTATGTACTCGGTATCAGCAGGTGCAAATATTACCTTCTGTGCTGGTACTACATGGGCTTTACGTACGGTAACTACGTCACCTACCGATACGCCTAAGACTTTTCTCGCATCGCCATCGATACGGATGATCTCGTAACCTTCATCCTCAGGATATGCCGGCCAAGCCTGAAGGATTGTCAGACTCTTTGGTCCGTGAACCTCGATGTAGTCACCAACGTCTATTCCCAACTCCTTAAATACCCACTTTGGAATTCTAGCGATTTTCTTACCAACATCTCGCTGTCTAGCCATGTCAACACGTAGCTTTACTTCGCGTTCAACCATTGTCAGACTACCAGTTAATGCTTCTTTTCTCCACCTTTAAAATATCATCATATAAAGGTTGTCAGTAGATGGTGTGAGCAGTTAAATCGGTGCCAGTTAGCTAACTATTAAAAGCTGGATGTTGTCAGCAAGTATATTAATAAAATGTGTAGGTCAAGGTTGTTTTAGATAAAAATTAAATGAAAGGTGTGAAGGAGAATAGTGTTAAAGTATTGACTTGATTTTATCTTGAATCTTTCCCTGATTCTCTAGAGTATTTAATGGCTGCTTGTGCAGCAGCTAGTCTAGCTACTGGTACTCTGAATGGTGATGCGCTTACGTAGTCTAGGCCTATTCTGTGTAGGAAGTGTATTGATGCTGGGTCACCACCGTGTTCACCACATATACCAATCTCTATTGCTGGGTTGCTCTCCCTCGCCATTTTGACAGCCATCTCCAAGAGCTTGCCAACGCCCTTAATATCTAGTGTCTGGAATGGGTTGTTGGGGAGTATCTTTTCCTCCAGATACTTAGGCAGGAACTTGTTCTCCGCATCGTCGCGACTAAAGCTAAATGTTGCTTGCGTTAAGTCGTTAGTTCCAAAGCTTATGAAGTCGACCTCCTTAGCAATTTCATCCATTGTTAGACAAGCTCTGACCGTCTCGACCATAGTGCCTATCTTTACGTGCAGTTTAATACCATACTTAGCCTCTACATCGCGTAGTGCAGGGAGGATACCGTGCTGCTTAACGTACCTTATCTCATTGACTTCGCTTACCTGTGGTATCATTATCTCGACTATCGGGTTGTAACCTTCCTTAATCAATTCTGCTGTCGCCTCTAATATCGCCTTGGACAGATAGTAGTAAATTTCAGGATTTGTAATGCCTACACGGACACCTCTATGTCCAAGCATTGGATTAGCTTCCTGTAACGCCTTTACTCTACGATAAAGCCACTCCTTCTCTCTGATCTGCTCTTCAGGTGCACCCTTTGACTTTAGCTCGTAGATCTCTTGTAGTACCTCTTCAGGCTTCGGTAGGAATTCATGTAGTGGTGGATCTATGAGTCGAACAACAACTGGCTTACCATTCATTATCTTGAATATCTCCTTGAAGTCCTCCTTAATCATCTGAGCTAAGGGCTCTAGGTACTTCTTCCTCTCCTCGATCGTCTCTGCTAAGATAACCTTGCGTAGCAGCTCTAAGCGCTCAAGCTTTCGGAACATGCGCTCTATTCTTAGTAACCCTATGCCTTCGGCTCCAAACTTAAGGGCTATTTCAGCATCTGTCGGTACGTCAGCATTTGCTCTAACACCTAGTTTACGGTATTTGTCTGCCCATGTTAGTAGCTCTGCGAGCTCAGGTATTAGTCCAGCCTCTATTGTGGGAACAATTCCTAGATATACATTGCCTGTATTACCATCTATCGTAATCCAATCACCTTCTCTCACTATGATGTTGCCGACCTTGAAGTACTTCTCGTCTTCATGTACCTCTATGGCCTCTGCCCCCACCACTGCTGGTTTACCTATAGCTCTAGCTACCACAGCTGCATGGCTAGTCATACCCCCTCTACTTGTTAGTATGCCTACAGCTGCGTAGAATCCGTGAACATCATCCGGCTTGGTCTCGGTCCTAACGAGTATTACCCTCTTACCTTCTTTAGCCCATTTAACAGCGTCGTCTGGATGAAATACAACCTGGCCACTTACAGCACCCGGCGAGGCTGCTAATCCCTTAGCTATTGGGGTGGCTTTAGCCTTCGGATCGATTCTCGGATAGAGTAGCTGTATAACGTGTTCTGGACTGACCTTAAGTATGGCTTCTTCCTGTGTTATGATGCCCTCCTTAGCCATGTCGACAACGGTCTTGACTCTAGCTACCGGTGTCATTTTAGCGTTTCGTGTCTGCAGGAAGTAGAGCTTTCGGCGTTCAACGGTAAACTCGATGTCCTGCACATCCTTATTGACTTTC
>DQTV01000103.1 GCA_015662595.1 Ignisphaera aggregans | reverse complement strand
CTCTACATCAACACTGGGCGGCGCCTCAACACCATCGCTTAGAACAACCTTGATACCAACCCACTCTGGAGGATTATGACTAGCTGTCACTATCACTCCATAGTCAAAGCCAAAATCTCGTACAGCTAGCTGTAGAGCTGGTGTTGGAGCTAGCCCAGCGTCATACACCTTAGAACCCGAAGCCGCTAAAGCACTGAGAACAGCGTTGTATATAGATGGGTTTGCTATCCTTGCATCACATCCAACAAGGGCCCTTGCACCTGGTGGAAAGTAGCTAGCTATAGCCATAGCGAGCCTCATAGCGAAGGTGGGGTCGTAGCTCTGGTTAGCGATCCACCTAACACCATCAGTTCCGAAGAGCTTTCTAGTCTCCTCGTTAGGCAAGTAGTGCACCTAGCTAACGCCTTTATCTACAAGCTTAAAAACGTAGAACTCACATAACAACACTAAGCATTACACCTCCAACACAACCACTTTAGTAGGAGCATCGAGATATCTAGAGCGGTAACGGAGGCTCTTCGACTCCATAAACAGCTTTGTAGAGCTCTCCAAGGTGATCGATCTGAAGACCCTGTGGATAGATATCTTAACGCCTAAGCAGGCTAGGCTCCTAGGGTCTATAGCAAGCGAGCTATCTAGCATGGGCTACCGCACCATAGTTACCGCTAGAGACTACGACTATACGATCGGAACTCTTCAGAGGATGGGTATAGACTTCAAAACTGTTGGTGGATACGCATACGATCTACGAGAAAAGCTTGTTATCGAGGCTCGGAGAATCATAGAGCTTCTCGATTATCTAGAGGATTTTGATGCAGCTATAGCGTTTCCAAACCCTGTAGCCGCCAGGATATCGTTCGGTCTTGGCAAGCCATTCATAGCGTTTACCGATAGTCCTCACAGCGTAGCACCATCTAGACTAACACTACCGCTTGCAAGAGCCGTCATAGCGTCTACATGTATACCACAGCACGAGATTAGGAAGTATATCTATCGCAACGAAACTATAGTTGAGCAGTTTAGAGGTGTAGACGAAGTTCAGTGGCTTAAAGATTACGAACCCGATATCAACGCTATTCGAGAACTTGAGCTTGAGCCCTTTAACTACATAGTTGTTAGACCTCCAGAGGTACGAGCATCCTACTACACCTATAGGGATACCCGTGGAGAGATTGCTAAGATTGTTGAGGCTGCTATGGATATGGGGCTCAGAGTTGTTTACCTACCTAGATACGCTCAGGACCCGATAGTGGAGAGGTTTAGGGATAGGAAAGAGTTTGTAGTTCCGAGTAGGAGTGTAGGTGTTGAGGGACCTACACTAGCCTTCTACGCTACAGCTGTGGTGACTGGTGGAGGTACTCTAGCTCGTGAAGCAGCTCTTATGGGTACCCTAGGCATCTCGCTCTTTCCACAGCAGCTCTACGTCAATAAGTGTGTTGAGGAGTTTGGCTTCCCATTAAAACAGGTAGAGAGCTCTGAAGAGGCTCTGAGACTGATCAGAGATGCTGTGAGGGATCCTGAAAAGCATAAGAGTAGGTCTCGATGGCTGATATACTCGCTTGAAACCCCTATGAGCGCTCTTCTACGAGTACTACGTGAGTTAGGTATCTGAGAGTCCGAGCGATGATTAGGATAGGGTTCAACCTCTGGTTTAGAGATCTACCAAAGCTTCGAGAGCGCTTAGTAAAAGCTGTTGAGATAGGCTTAGAGCATGCCGAGCTCAGTATAGACTACCCCTTCGGTATCGTTGAGCTCGAACCCTTCTACACCATGGCTAAGAGCGTTCGCGAGTTCGGTCTCTCGATCTCTGTTCACGCACCTTGGCAGGAGATACACTTAGCATCACCGCTTAGCGAGGTAAGGGAGGCATCTCTCAAAATCATTCAGAGAGTTGTTGATGAGGCTTACCGTATCGAGGCTCAGTACCTAGTACTTCACGTAACTAGCGAGCAGAGTATCTGTAAAGCGAAGCGTAGACCTCTAGAAAACCCCTGTGTGAAAGCCGCTATCAACTCGCTATCTGAGCTAGCTAAGTATGCTGAGGATAGAGGGCTCTACATAGCTGTTGAGAACGCTGGTGATGTGTGTTGTGGTAGGATAGACCTCTATAGCTACATCGTCTCAGAGGCACCCATACTTGCGTGTATAGACATAGCCCACGCTATTGCTAGCGATAGACAGCTACTAAAGCGTGTACAGGAGGTTGACTATGCTGATGTTCTACGCGAGTGGGTTTCAGCTATAGGTCTAGAGAAGCTCTATGCACTACATCTACACGGGATTAGAGTTGATAGCAGTGGTAGAGTTGAGGAGCATGTAGATCTATCACAGAACCGTGTCGATGTTAAGAGGATAGTACAGCTTACGAGTCGATACCTAAAGTTCATCGTCTTCGAGATCTTCAGATCTGCTAGCGGTAGGGAATTCGATATAGTTGAGCTTGCTCAGCTAGTAAAGGAGTTCAAGTCGTGGGCTATAGCCTATGCCTAGAACTGTAGCTGGTATCGATGAAGCTG
>DQTV01000012.1 GCA_015662595.1 Ignisphaera aggregans | reverse complement strand
TTTCTAATAGCTGAAACGGCTATGAAGGGGTTCTCCAAGACCGTGAGAGTGGGTATTAAAGCGAAGTGTTGATATACCATTGCTATACCTTTACGTATAGCATCTAGAGGACTTCGAAACGAAACCTCTTCACCAAATACAAAGATCTTGCCACGTGTAGGCTTTATCTCTCCGTATAGAATCCTCATTAGCGTCGTCTTGCCAGCTCCGTTCTCACCTAACACTCCATGAATCTCACCACGTCTAACAACGAAATCTACGCCCCTAAGAGCTACCACACCATCTGGATAGACCTTGACTATGCCTCGCATTTCGACAGCTATATCGCTGCTAGGCATAGCAATGCCTAGAGATTGTTGTGTGGAAATACGTGTAAAAATCTCATTATCTAACCCCATTACCTACTATAGCATCACTCTATTCTGCCCTTCTCAAGAGCTGCATTCAAATTACCTTTGAGAAGCTCTGCTACTATCTTCTCATACTCTTCATGCGTCTTGGGGGTCTTGAACACTATCTCTCCATTCTTAATCTTCTCCTCTAACTCGTGTACGAGCTCCCATACCTCATCGGGTATGTACTTCTCACGAACTGACTTAACGATCTCGTACACTTGCTCTGGCGTCATTCCCCTGAGCTGCTTAGTTTCGTTAGCTAGCTCAGCAAACCACTTTACACCTTCGAGATCCCATATACCTACACCACCCTCCTTTAGACCGAGAGTGATTATGCCTCCCTTCCACTTCCCCTCAACCACCATCTTGATAGCTGTGTAGACCGCTACATCGACTCTCTTAGCTCCGCTTATCGGGATGTACATAGGTGCATACCACTCCTGACTAGCGTCTTGACCAATAGCAAACGCTTTGCCATGCCCTTCCTCATTCCACTTAATAACAGCGTTGAACATACCTACATGCGTTAGTCCAGCCAAGCCGTAGAGTACCTTCACACCCTTCTGAAGCATGTTCCAAGCAGCTTCAAAACCCTTTGCAGGATCTGTAAACGTGCCTGTATAGACCCAGTAGAACTCAACAGGTTTACCCATCTTCTTCTCGAAGTATTTAGCTCCAAATAGGTAGCCTATGTGGAACTTCCATAGAGGTGGTATATCCATACCGGCTACGGCACCTATCTTTATAGGTCCTGACAAGCCCTCTTCCTCCATAAGCTTCTCGGCCATGCCAGCGGCTATGATCCCTATCAACGCTGCACACTCCTGTTCTCGAAACAGTATGTCGACCTCGTTTGGTCTAACGACACCTGTCGTAGCATCGATGAGGGCAAACTTCTGATGTGGAAACTTATCGGCGGTTTTATTCAGGGCATCAGTCCATAGGAACCCCACCAAGATTAGCAGATCATATCTACGGCTAGAAGCTAACTGTTCGAGTAGTGGTACCATATCGGCTAGGGACTTGGGGGTCATGAAGTCTACGTCTATCCCAAACTCTTCTCTAGCCCTTTCAGCGCCTAACCACGCCATATCGTTGAAGCTGAGGTCCCCTCTTCCACCAACATCGAATAGCACAGCTACACGAATCTTCTTACGCTCTACGCCAGCGGTAGTGGGGTACATAGTGATGGCCATGTACGCAGCTACACAGGCTATCACTATAATCGCTACCACTAGCCCTATGAGAAGACCTCGGGAAATAGCACGGCTAAACCGAGCCATATACACCCCACACATGTCTGTTGGAACCCCCTTGATATAAACCTTTCTTCTCTAAATTCATAGACATATACATAAGCTATGTAAAGAGCGTTGAACGGATAGACATAATAGTAATACCGCCAACGCTAAGTGATTGATATTACGGTACCCCTACCATACATTTGCTCAGTGGATGGTTAAGACTTGGCGTGCAGTATCCCAGCTAGCTTTTAACCCTTGGTACTCACTGTATGGACTAGAAGCAGCGTTGGTTAAGGTGCTTCGATGGCTAGGAGGCTGAAGGGTGCTGAGGCCACTAACCTGTTTAGAAAGCTTGTTCCAGATCTAAGGTGGTGTGATAGCTGTGGCATACCGCTGGTAGGGTATCGTAGATGTCCGCTCTGCAACTCTGAGACGAGGTCGATTCGCGTTACGCCGCCAGGCGATGTTAGGCCTGCATTCGATAAGGATATAGAGATTGTTAAGCAAGCCATCGAGTCTAGCGTAGGCGTGAGGGCAGCAGCTAAGTTCGTTTCGCTCAATTCGTTAATGCTGTTAAATAAGGTTCAGGGTATCGACGCAGCAGACGAGGTTATAGTGTGCGGCTATAGTATAGGTATTCGCGAGTTTGATATCTATGGACGTAGGTGGATCTTTAAACCAGGGTATGTCGGAGCTAAGCTCATAGTCGATGAAAAGCTGGGGTTCTACGCAATCACTTCGCGTGATAGGCTAAGAGAGTATGAAACAGTTAAACGTAGCGAGGTACTCGAAGGCGATATCCCGCCTCCCGGTACATGGGTTGCGATAGCGTCTAGAGACGGCGGAGAGTATGGGGTGGCTAAAGTTCTTCAACATGGCGATCTCAGAGTATATAAAGTATGGCGAGCACTTCCTAAAGACCCTGAGTTTACGCATAAGCCCGCTAGCATATCGAAGGCTATGCGTGCTAACGAGTCGAGGCTTACAGAGCTTGAGAAGGAGGCTGTTGAGTTTCTTCAAAGGGTGCGTAGGCTAGGTACTACGAGAGTGAGTGTTAGTGGTGGAAAGGATAGTACTGTAGCTGCATACCTAGCCTCTTTGGCTGGTATTAGAAGGGCTATTTTCGTAGATACGGGTCTCGAGTTTCCGGAAACCATACAAACCGTTGAGAGGATTGCTAGAAGCCTCGATCTGGAGCTCGACATGCCTAGTGCGGGTAGCGATTTCTGGAGAGCGGTTGAGATCTACGGGCCTCCAGCTCGTGACTATAGGTGGTGCTGTAAGATATGTAAGTTAGCACCGTTAGCTAAGGTGACTGAAAAGGGTAGTGGTAGGTCGGTGAACGTTGTTGGTCAGCGACAGTACGAATCTACATCTCGAGCACTAGCGGGTAGGTTAACACGCTCAGCTTCTACAGCTGGAGACCTCATCGCGGCTCCTATCCAGAGATGGACTAGTCTAGAGGTGTTCATGTTCATAGAGCTGCGTAAGCTACCACTCAACCCACTGTACATGAAGGGCTACGAGAGGATAGGGTGCTTTATGTGCCCAACCTCAAGATTAGCTGAGCTCGAGGTTGTTAAGGAGAGTCACAGAGAGCTGTGGAGACGTTGGGAGGAGGTTCTGGAGAGGTTTGCTAAGAGGCTTAGACTACCAAGAGAGTGGATAGACTATGGCCTATGGAGATGGAGATTCGAGTACCCGGCTGAGATTCAGCATCTTGCTAAGAAGCTCAATCTCAAACCGTTTGAGATACTCGATAGGATAGCGCTAGACTACGTATCGACAGCTATAGAGCTTA
>DQTV01000073.1 GCA_015662595.1 Ignisphaera aggregans | reverse complement strand
TTATCGAGGTTCCTGAGGTTCGATGGGACGATATTGGAGGTCTTGACGAGGTAAAGCAGCAGATACGTGAAGCCGTAGAGTGGCCTCTAAGGTATCCACACATATTCGAGCAGATGGGTATCAGACCTCCGAAGGGTATTCTACTCTATGGTCCTCCAGGCTGCGGAAAGACGTTGTTGGCCAAGGCTGCTGCTACTGAAAGCGGAGCTAATTTCATTGCGGTTAGGGGCCCCGAGATCCTTAGTAAATGGGTTGGAGAGTCAGAGAAGGCGATAAGAGAGATCTTTCGAAGAGCTCGCCAAGTAGCTCCTGCGATAGTGTTCTTCGACGAGATAGATGCTATAGCACCTGCTCGTGGATCACATTATGATACATCCGGTGTCACTGATAGAATCGTTAATCAGCTACTTACTGAGATGGATGGTATAGAGCCTTTGAGAGGCGTTGTCGTGGTCGCAGCAACAAATAGACCTGATCTACTGGATCCCGCACTACTGAGGCCAGGTAGGTTCGATAGACTAATCTATGTACCGCCTCCAGATCTCAAAGCTAGGTACGAAATCCTCAAAATACACACTCGAAAAGTACCACTAGCCGAAGACGTAGATTTAGTTGAGCTAGCTCGCATGACAGAGGGATACAGCGGAGCAGATCTCGAAGCGCTAGTTCGAGAGGCTGTATTGCTTAGCTTACGTGAAGAGTTACAACCGCGACCAATATCGATGAAGTACTTTATAAAAGCTATGGAGGTTGTTAAACCTAGCTTAACAAAGGAAAGGCTTAAGCACTATGAGAAGATAAAGGAGGAGCTAGCGAAACGATTACTGTACATGTAGCGTCATACCCCTTTACGTCTAGCATTTTATGATCTAGAACGTGCTTTTTAACGCTATTCTACTTCACCAATATAAACATATCTTGGTAATCATTGGGTACAGCCACCTGAGGTGATAACGTGGCTGAGAGCGTTAGAGAGAAAGTTAGGGTGTCCAAGGAGGAGATACGAAGAGCTATAACCTCTAACTACAGCAATTTCAAAGCAAAACTATTCAATGAGTTGAAGAAAGCCCTTGAATCTAAGCATAGATTGCTAGTAATACTGTCCGGTGATGATCATCGAAAGCTGGCTATACTAAACGCTGATATCCTCATATCTTTCATTAGATTCTGGTTTAGGAATAGAAAGGATAGAAGTGAGCTTAACATTTTGTATGTATTTCACGATGAATTTGATGACGCTGTACTGCGTGAACGCATAGTAAAGAGGCTTGTCAAACGATACATCAAAAGACGTAAACTTCCCGTAAAAACTGAGTATGCAGTGTATGAGAACAGTGAACGTTATTTAGGAACAACATACCAGGCACTAGTAATGGACCTTATAAATAGTCTGAAGCCTAACGACATTGGTAGACTCGTAGGTATAGTTGAGGGAGGCGGAATTGTAATTCTTCAGGTACCAAAATGGAGTGAATGGCATGAGCGAAAGAATCTATTCCAAATGACACTGACTGTGCCTCAGTATCCAGAGCCGAGAAAGATCTTCGTACGCTGGTTCAAAGAGATAACCCTTGACTGTGAAGGCGTTTTCATCTTCGACGTTGATAACGATAGGCCACTTAAAACGGGAGTTATTCAGAAGCGGAAGTATCAACGCGAAGAGCTGAAACTACCCAAGGAAACCATATTCCCAATAGAACTTTACAAGCTTGCTCTCACACAGGATCAGATAAACTCCATGAAGCTTCTCGAACACATTATCGAGAAGCCAAAGAAACCAAAGAAACGAATAGCCGTGATATTGATTGCCGATAGAGGTCGAGGTAAGTCCTGTACTATAGGGATTTCACTTGCTGGAATTATACTGGAGCTTCTCAAGGTTAAGAATAGAGTCCGTATAGGCGTTACAGCACCGTCTATAACAAACGTCCAGCCATTAATGAACATGGCTATGAAAGCTCTAGACAAGGTAGGGCTTAGCTATAGAGTAATTGAGCGTAATGGAAATATAGTTGAGATTAAGGGGTCGAGGTTTAGCATTGAGTATTGGGAACCCTCAGCTTTACCTCACCTCGGTGTAGATATTGCTGTTGTGGATGAAGCAGCTGGCATACCTGTACCTCTATTACACAAGATTTGGCGTGCATACAAACGATCAATCTTCGCTACAACGATTCATGGTTACGAAGGTGCTGGTAGAGGGTTTTCAGTTAGATTCCTTAAGAGGCTACGTGAGGACCCCGAAACAGAGCTGTATATATACGAGATGGAGGAGCCCATACGCTACGGTAAAGACGATCCCGTTGAGAGATGGCAGTTTAGGGTTCTATTACTAGATGCTGAACCGGACGAGCTAAACGAAGAGGATCTTAAGCTTATCCAAGAGCAGAAGTTCGAGTACTTGGTATTAGATCCAGATAAGCTGTTTACTAAAGAGAATGAAAAGTTGCTAAAGAGCCTCTTCGGAATATACGTTCTTGCACACTATCGTAATGAGCCAGACGACTTGGGTATGATGGCAGACGCTCCGCATCATAGCATAAGAGCGCTACGACTAGTGAATGGAAAGATCGTTGCTGCAGCACAACTTGCAGAGGAAGGTCCCATACCATTTGAATACCTTGACTCTCTCCTCCGTGGAGGCAAGATACCAGGCAATATCATACCTGATAGGTTGTTGAAGCATGCCAGGTTAAGAGATATTGGTGAGGGACGTGGATGGAGAATAGTTAGGATAGCTGTTCACCCTGACGTACAGGGACGAGGCATCGGTTCATACTTGCTAAAGAAACTTGAAGAAGAGGCACGCAGCCGTGGATATGCATGGATTGGCAGCGGTTTTGGCGCAACAGACGAGCTCCTAAGGTTTTGGATAAAGAATGGGTTTGTACCAGTACACATCTCACCCGATAGAAATCCTGTAAGCGCTGAATACACGGTGCTAGTAATTAAGCCTCTGGATACACGATGGGAGCAAATAGTAAAGGCGATAAACAAGGAGTTTAGGCTAAAAGTCCTTGAGAGCCTACATGACACATACCGAGATCTTGAGATTGGAGTTGCACATCAATTACTCAAATCAGCATATAAAGCCGGAGAGGAGGCGTGCAGAGTTAAATTACCTAACTTAACGCGTATTCAGCTCGATAGACTCCTAAGCTATTACCAAGGCTTCATGACCTACGAGTCCTGCACAGACATAATGCATATATTAGCTAGGCATTATTGGATGAGCGATGAGGGATGTCGTCCATCTCTTTCAGACATTGAGGAGAAGATACTGATACTCAAAGTATTGCAAGGGCTTTCATGGGAGAAGACTGCCGACATTCTCCGAATACGAAAGACTAAAGTGATGGATCTAATGCGCAACATCGCTCTAAAATTCATTGAGTACTACTATAGAATATCAGAGAAAGACATAGAGAAGTACCTAGGAACCGTGACCATAGACGAGTATTCAAAGGATCCGAAAGCAAGGCCCTTAACGTCGAAGCTCAAATAGTGCGTGAGGTGCTATACTACATATCAGCTCTCTTAACGCTAATTCTACTGCTTGTGGAGCTCCAGGAAGCAAAAATACCAATCTATTCATGTACGTAAACGCTGAAGCTCTAGAGAGCACAGCTCGCGGACCTATCTCTTTATAGCTTAGGTATCTGAATAGCTCACCAAACCCGGGAATATGTTTCTCGGCAAACCTAGATAGCGTCTCTATGGTTTTATCGCGTGAGCTTAGACCTGTACCGCCGGTAACTACGATAACATCGCATTCATTCACCATATCTATAAACTTCTTCAATATATCATTAGGCTCGTTACCCACAACCTCATACCTTCCGAGACTAGCCCCTTTACAGAAGTCTTGCAACCCAGTTACAACATCCCTAATAGCGTCTACCTTTTCACCCTTTAATATGCTATCGCTTGTTACTAAAAAACAGATCCTGTACTCTTTCACTACCATATCTTCATGTGACGACATAGATTAAGTGCCCCTTACGATATTTAATATGGTGCTATGCTTTATGCCTACATGGAACGAGGTCTTAGGTAAGGTAGTAGCAACATATCGAGATTTAGAAGTTGAATGTCCACAGTGTAGAGATACAGAGCATGAGGTTGCTAAACTTCCACAAAAACCACCATCTGAGATACTTATACTAAGTTCTTGCATTACATGCATTCTTTCCCAAGTGTTAGAGACCATACCCAACGTACCACGTATGTACCTATCATCACCATTAGAAGAGGTCGCTATATATGTGCTAGACGATGTCGTTATCGAGATCGGTACTGAAAGCGGTTCGGTTATCGATCGAAGATACGTAGATGAACTGCTTGAGTTGCTAGAGAGTATGGGGTTCGATGTGCGGAATGTAAAGGAATGGATCAATAGGCAAAAATAAGGCTAGTATCTATGATAAGTCGATGGCACTAAATACGCTTAAGCACTGCATTCACAGTACCATGCTCAATATCGATACTTGCATAAAACCCATGTCGAGCCGGACCCGGGTTCACTATGACAGTGTTTTCAAGTTTGTCTATGTTGCGAGACTCATGAATATGCCCGCAAATACATAGCAAAGGCTTTACTCGCTCAATAAACGCTCTTATAGCCTTTGAACCAACATGCATTCCTGCCGTAACCACATCACACTTCGTATTGAAGGGAGGAGCATGTGAGACCAGTACCAGGTTATTAAGCGTAATACCACTTACCGCTCGTTCCAATATTCGCAATATCTCCTCTTCATCCAATTCAAACACCGTTTTGAAGGGTGTTGGAGGTGAGCCCCCAACACCAACAAAATTTATGTTGTCTAACATTACATTGCGTCCATGAATTAGTTTCGCATTGCTAAATTCACGCTCAATCTCATTGTATATACTAGGGTCATCCATATTTCCAGGAACCATAAGTATCGGTTTCACTTCAACTCGTCTACATATGCTTCGCAACACTTCAATACCTTGACGTGGTGAGCCGTAAGGCGCAACATCGCCAAAGACGACTACTACATCATAATCCGGTTCCTTATCGAATATCCTTAAGACTTTATCCACTGCTCCATGTATATCTCCGAGAGCTAAGATCCTCACCGTCCTTACCCCCGAGACTACTCATAACTTAAGCTGAGACGTCTAGATTTAAGCATCTCAATTCCGCTAATTGGCTCCTCCATGTATAGCTTCTTACGCATTGCCTCTAGAAAGAGTGGTTCTAACCCCATAAACTCAGCAGCCGATACTATTCTCTTACCAAGTGCACGCGCACGCTCAATAGCAGAGGCTATGGTCTCCATATAATTGAGTTCTCGTGCAGCATGGTGATCATATACTATACATTCAAGTTCTGAAACCTCTAAAAGCTTCATTAACGAGTTCAAAGCGCTCTTAAGGCTTTCATAGCTATATCCACGACCTATAAGATATGTGGGTACACCATCCATTATAGCTATATGCGGTCTACATTTAAGCGCAAAATCGATCTGTTGCTGTAATGGGGCTCCTTCAACATCTGACGTGTATAAGACCCTGGTATCGCCATCATCTATGCATAACTCTATCACATACCCAAGTTTAGAATCCTCACCATGTGGAACAGGCGTTGAGACAGTGATTTTAGTTCTGCCAATCACTATAGTTGCAGAGTCGGCTACTTCGATAGACCTTACTCTATCCTTTACTATGCTTAAGAATCGGTGTGCACGTACTCTTTGAGATACATTAATATTATTTTTAGGGTCCTTAATCAACAGTCTTTTTCCACGATATAACTCAGGGTCTATGAAGCGTGCTGGATCATGGTGATCATAGTGATAGTGTGTTACTATTATCACTTCACTTTCACGTAAAAAGTCTGAAATGACATCGAATAGATATATCAATCTCTCAACTTCACGACGATGTGGCGCAAGACCATATCTTCTGGGTGCAAGAGCAGCCGAAGGATCTATTATTATCGTGGCATCCCTTGTCTGGATAAATGTAGCTTGAGATCTAACGCCAAGGCTTTCAAAAGCTAGTAAGCGTATCTCCATATACTTCTCCGCTACCTACTCAATTTTTTCAATTACAAAGAGCACTGAACCGCGACCTATATCAGATTCGCCACATCTAATGACTGTCGATACAAGTATCAACCTATCAGTACGAGTAACTATACAGCTCTCTACTTCTAGATCATCAAAGACTTCGGGTTGCTTTATAAAGTTTAGGTTAGCATTAACCACAATCAACACTTCTCCATCACGTATGTTAAACCTAGCAGCGCTCTCAGCACCGATAATATTGAGCGTCGAAATTATCGATCCATGAATATATCCATAATCATCGAGCATCTCTGGACTGAACTCTATCGTCAACGTTGTACAGCTACGCGATTCATTAATTTTCACACCCCTAATCTTAAAGACCTCCGTAAGTGAAGGTGGTAGCGTTGATAATGTAAAGCTCAATCTATGCACCTCCCTATCATTTTACCTCCGAAGATTTAAAGTAAGTTTCTAACGTTGTCCTAGGTTTGAAGGCAAAGCCCTTTGTACTAACGAATCTAAATCCCTCCTTAGCTATGAGAGTCTGAGCTTCTTCAGAGAGCGAAGGCGCGACCAGAATCCCTATAGCGTTGTACCCCTTGCCTTTGTAGTACTCAACATATCTTTTAAGCTGTGCTACCGCACTCACCCCAGCCCTCTCGTTCTTAACCTCTACTATTAACAAAGTACCATCCTTTTTCTTAAGAAGAACGTCTACTTTGCCATACGGTGTAGGTATATTGCATCCCACAAGCTCTGCTTGTAGATCTATTAACCGGGGATTGGAAGCTATCATAGCCACGATGTCAGCTTCTGTTCCAATAACCGTTAGCCTCGTTGAGGCTAGTTTACACGCCTTGATAAATTCTATCTTCGTTATATCTATTACTACTTCTTCCCGGGGTGAAGATCTTATCGAAATTACACGCAGTGA
>DQTV01000022.1 GCA_015662595.1 Ignisphaera aggregans | reverse complement strand
TAGAGGAGTGCAAAGTCTGTACAGATACCCTTACCAACATCAATTAGCTTAAGTGGGTGGTACACCAAAGGCTTTGCAAGCCTCATAACGAGCTCTGCACGCTCAGTATCATACTCAAGGTTATGTTCAACCCATTCAATAGCTCTCCACACCGCTTCTGATGGACTGAGATCTCTATCGCCAAGAACTACCCTACCAACAACCTCGATATCCTGTTTCGTTAAAGCTTCAAGAGCACTCTCTATAGAGGTGTACTCCATGGGCTTGGCTAACACCACGATCTTGGTTACCGTGGTGGTTCGTATAGCCGTAGTTGTCCTGGTTACGGTAGTGGTTAGAGTTTCAACTCTTGTAAATGTTGTTGTTAGGGTTTCACGCTTAACCACAGTTCTGAAAACGGTAGTCCACCGGGTTACGGTATAGCTCTTGGTACTGGTTAGCGTGTGGATCTCGGTAACCGTCTTCTCAAGAGTTAGGGTTGTGAAGAGAGTGCGGTGAAGAGTTGTTGTTCTCCACAGAGTCTCGCTCTTCGTTATCGTCGTAGTTGTTGTACTGGTTAGAAACGGTATTGATAGTCCAGCTACCTGAGCAAGGGCTATGGCCATCACGGTCATGACCACACCGAGAACGATACCCAGTGTTGTCGAGCTCAACAGATCTTCACCACTCTCTACAGTTCCACAACTCTAGATATGCTCTGTGCCTATACTCAACACTAAGAGTATGGTTATGTCAAGCCCTAGAGCGTGGAGACGAGGTTCTGCATAGCTACTCCGATAACGCTACTCTACCACACCAAACCCATCCAATCTTCTGAAGGAGTTCAGCTACTCTAACCGTAGCACGCTGAACAAGATCTCTCGGTACTCGAGGTACACCGGCGGCTAGTATGAGTATTCTCTGCGTAGTCTCTCGAACCATAGTGTCAACGCTATCCCTATGAGGATATATGTGCATGACCGTACCCTGCGAATCTATGAGTATGGGTATACCCTTCTCAAGAACCTCTACCTTACCCCCAATACCTCGAAATACTTCACCACCACGACTAAGCACTATCCTAAACGGTGGTCTCGCTCTATCCAGATCGTAGAGACCTATAGGCACCATAGTCTCAGCAGAAGCTATGTTACCAGCATCGACAACGGGGTGTATCCTCGGAAACTGGTCTCTTAAAACTCTTCTGACAAGAGCTTCGCTTGAGGGTCTAGTCTTCGTAGGGTCTATACCTATCCTCCAGTAGAAATCTCTGTAAGCACGAACAACAGGATCGTTCTTAAGACTCTCCAGGCTATACCTAGACTTGACGAGCTTTGTCATAACCTCAACATCCTCTCTAAGAGGGTCGTCCCGATACTCACACACATCTCTACACCAGGCAATGGTGTAGGCTACGAATATCCCCAGACCACGAGCATCTTCACCAACCGTAAGCAGCGTTTCAAGCTCTCTACACAGAGTCTCCATATCTATACCCATAGCCTTCCAACCCACAGAGCACTACATAGCCTCAAAGATATAGGGGTTCAGAGCTACGATCTACAGCGATCCCTAGCCCTAAACACTCTTGCTAACCTAGCAACGATATTCCTAACAAGTCTATTCCTTATACATAGCAACCTATACTGCTTACTAACGACGGTTCGCTCTATAGCGAGTATAGACCCTCCTCTCCTTAGTACTGGACTCGATTTCTCTAGATGCAAACCTGCACCGGGAAGAAGCTCAACAAAGAGCTTTTCACTACCTAGCTCAGCTACCAATACACGTGGTTTAGCTGGATCTCTATGGATAACGATATCGGAGTGTAGAGGTGGTCTCCTACTAACTATTCGACATAGGTAAGCCTCTACCCTTAGCCTAGGTATACAGGGAATCTCTATACATAGCCTCGCTCTAGACCTCCTAACATGGATATGTGTAAAGGGGTGTAGAGAACCAGGTTTGTAGAGAGCTATCACAACCTCTCTACTCCACTCAAGATCCGTATCCTCGATATCGACTCGAAGTTTAGTAACATCGAAAGCTAGTCGCTGAATACCCAACCTAATCCTCAATACTCTACACACCCACAACCTAGCTATGGAGGTAGGAGAGGAAAGCTATTGAGAACTCACAGTCTGTTATCGAAGAGAGGCTGTGGTCTAGACCATCGAAAAACTGTGGAGAGGGCTATTGCCTAGGTTCTCCCTGTCCTAGCTCTCTTCTATACCTCTCAACAAGCTCCTTAGCATAGTCGTACCTTATCCTCCCCTCTCTAACCATCTGCTCTGCAACGATGTCTATGAGCTCACCCGTAGCCCCAGCCATGATGGCTAGGTTCTTTGCATGTAGCTTCATATGGCCTTTCTGAATACCTTCAGTTACCAAAGCTTTTAGAGCTGCGAGGTTCTGTGCAAGACCGACAGCCGCCATGACCTCGGCTAGCTCTCGAGCGCTCTTCACCTTCAGTATCTTGAGCGCTATCCTAGCTACTGGATGTACTCGTGTAGCTCCTCCAACAGTACCTACCTGAAGAGGTATCTCTAGAGTGCCTACGAGATTTCCATCTCTATCGATATCCCATGTACTTAGAGGTCTGTAAACACCATCTCTAGCCGCATAGGCATGTGCACCAGCCTCAATAGCTCGGTGATCCTGTGCCGTTGCTAGGGCCACGGCTATGATGCCGTTGAGTATCCCCTTATTGTGTGTTACAGCTCTAAACGGATCTGCTTCAGCTAAAGCACTTGCATCCACTATCTTCTCAGCAACATCTCTACCACCAACAGCTTCTGGAGGTGTTTTAGCCCATGCACGAACGATTCTGTAGATAGCGTAGTTAGACACTATCCTTAGACGTGCTTCACCACCAACTATCTTCTCAAGTAGTGGAGCTACGGCCTCAACCATGGTGTTCACAGCGTTTGCACCCATGGCATCAACCACATCGACTATGAGATGAACAACTATAGCTGGCCCCCTCCTAGTCTCTATAACCCTGACCTCGAGATCCTTAGCACCACCACCAAGCTTAACAAGTGTTGGGTCTTGCTGATTAGCGTGGTCTAGAATCTCAGCCTTCTTCTCAAGAATCTGCATAGCTCTGTACCTAGGTGCATCAACCTTCATCAGGTGTATCTGTCCAATCATATACTGAGGCCCAGCCTTAGCATAGATACCACCACCTTCACGAAGCATCTTAGCACCATTGCTAGCAGCAGCAACAACACTACTCTCCTCAATAACCATGGGAACCAGGTAGTCCCTACCATTAATCAGAAAGTTCGTAGCTATAGCAAAGGGATGCGACATAGCACCAACAACATTC
>DQTV01000121.1 GCA_015662595.1 Ignisphaera aggregans | reverse complement strand
TAGCCAAGGGTTTTAGAATCGCACCACCACAAGCAATAGATAAGGTTAGTGAGGGGACGTTGGTTATCGACGTAGCAGGGGGCATAGCAACTGAGGGTATAACACCTTCGAAAGCACTTAAGCGCGTCATAGTTGCCGGCATGCCTTACCCAGCACCAGATCCCAAGCTTAATGTCTTAGCTAAGGTCTATGGGTTCAACAACGTCTATACCTACATAGCACTGCTGAGAACGGTGCAGGCCGTGGGTAGACTGATGCGTTGGGGTGGAACAGCAGTACTTATCGATTCTCGTTTTGCAGAGTATCGGAGTATGCTACCCTCGTGGATCGAGGTAACCGAGGTAGTGTAGATAGCCTTCAGACGAGGTAGCTTACATCACTATTCAGCTGCGGGACTTCTCATCATTAACGTACTTACACGGGTGGTATTAGGCAGCTGCTTCACCCAGGCAGAGCCTTTAGAGGACTGCTGTAGCCTCTCTACCGCTATTAACCGAACCTCTGCATCTCCTTTATTAATTCACAATACTATGCAGACAAGGGGTGTAAAGAGTTGTTTAACGTATATCGAGAGGAGTGGATAGGGGACTTCAGATTCATTGAGTATGAGGAGTTTCAGCTTGATAAGCCTAGCTATCTCGTTGTAGGGTTGCCAGATGCCGGCCTCGTTAGTGTGATAGCCGCTTCACACATGATCAAAAAGCTTGAAGCTAAAGAAGTTGGAGGTATAGATTCGTACTACCTACCACCGGTAGCTATAATACATCAGGGTGTTCCTAGACCACCGATTAGGATCTTCGCTAAGGAGAGAGTTCTCATAGTGTATAGCGAGATGTTGCCACCAACGAATACCATTCCTGCGTTGGTAAATGCACTTCTTGATTACGCCATGAGGCGAGGGGTTGACAACGTTATATGCATGACGGGGTTACCCATTCCCAACAGATTTGAGGTAGAGAACCTACGCTCCTTCTTCATCCCCTCCACTAAGAGAGCTCTTGAGATTGGCAAGAATGCAGGTATACAGCTGTTTGAAAATGGGTATCTTGTTGGTCCCTATGCACTGCTGCTTAAGGAGGCTATGAGGAGGCGTATGAACGCCATAGTACTGCTCACCGAGTCATTTATGGAGTTTCCCGATCCTGAAGCCTCTGCTAAGAACCTAGAGCTGTTTTCGAAGATTAGTGGTATAGGTATCGATGTGAAAGAGCTTCATGAACAGGCTGAGGTGATTAGAGTACGGGCTAGGGAGCACATGAAACGCGTATTACCAGGACTTGCTCAGATGCGAAAGGAGTACGAGTATGCACCACCACTATACACATGAATAGGGTGTATAGGTATGGGCTACGATGAGATAAGTGAAATGTTGAGAAGGTTTAGAAGGGAGTTCAAAGAACTTGAAGACTATATAATGAAGACTCTACGTGACGAAGTTTATAGGCTGTACGAAGACCTAGCATCCATAGAGAGAATGTTTAGACCTATGTGGCATCACGAAGGTTATCTGGAACCTCTGTACTCAGTGAAGGATCTAGGTGATAGGATCGTTGTTTATATTGACCTACCCTATGCTGAGGAAGGAAGTATAGACGTTAAGTTCGTAGACAACAAGATGATTATTAAGGCTAGACTAAAGGACCAGCTATCCTACTCAGGTTGGGGTACACGCTTCGAGAGAATGACGTTTAACGAGTATAGAACGGTGATTGACTTGCCAATAGTGGTGGATCCTAACAAGATTAGGATACGGTCAAGAAAAGGTCTTGTAGAGATAACCATCTTTAAGTAAAGGTTGAGATCAGGGATTTTGAACTCTATCACCATGTACAACTCGCTATGATGCTTCATCAGACCAACCTTTCCATTCTTTGAATACGAGATCTTCATACAGGTAGTTTGGAACAGAGATGATAAAGCCTTGCACATGTTTATTCTCAATCAAATTGCAATGAACGACCTTATATCTAAAGAAATGAATTTCATGATACATTTATACATTCCAATTTTTGTAAAGCTTGAACATTTGAACAAGAGGTGAGACGTAGAGCATATTGCACCACATTGCAATTCTTCGATAAAGAGCCTTATGTCGGCTATAACCATCAGAGTTTAGATGTCTTCACGTCGGGGTGCTCTATGGCTGAGACACTGGACGAGCTAGACTACGATATCCTGAGAATATTGGCTAAGAATTGCAATAAGAGTGCTCGTGAAATTGCTAAGGAGCTGAACAAAAGCCCTACAACAATTGTATTAAGATTGCGAAAACTACGACACTTAGGCATAGTACGAAGCTGTAAAGCGGAGATCGACTATGCAAAGATCGGCTATGACCTCATAGTCATACTACAACTAGCAGTTGAATATAGGGAAGTCGATAAGGTTGTGCAGACGCTTAGACAGATGCCTCAAGTTCGTCAGGTATTCGTTACCGTAGGGACGTACAATATATTCGCTATAGCCATGTTTAGAACGTTGAGAGAGTTGAACTCATTCATACTAAATACGCTTTCTAAGTTCAATGTACGCGATATGTCGATATCCATCGTAGCTATGGTGGTTAAAGACGAGGTAAACATAGAGTTCTAGTTGACTTGTAAGTAAAAAGGGGTTTTACGTAGATCTCCATACATAGGCTGCGACTGCATTAGTGTGGATATGGATAGAACACGAATAGTAATGCGCTTAGAGCTGCCAACACCCATGCTACCGGATGCACCTCCTTAACCCTCCCTGCAGCTGCTGCTATGAGTGGGTAGGCTACTAGACTAGCTGCAATGCCAATCGCGATACTGAATGTGAACAGCATGAACGATATTGCTATGGTCACCGATATCGCTTGCACAATATCATTGAAATCTATGTTCCTGATAACGCTCATCATCAGTATCCCAACTGCGATAAGAGCTGGTGCGCTTGCAAGCTGAAGGAATTTCGGATTTAGCATGGCTATGAACGCTGCTAGGGGTATCATAGCCAGGAATAGAAGTCCGGTAACTACGGCTGAGAGGCCAGTTCTACCACCTTCCTCAATTCCTGCAGCTGACTCTATAAACGTGCCTACCGTACTAGTCCCGAAGATTGCTCCGAGAACTGTGCTTAGAGCGTCAACGTGGAACACGCGGTCCACATCCACAACTCTACCCTTCTCATCCACGAATCCCGCTTTGACGGCTAGACCCACCACAGTACCCATGGTATCGAAGGTGTCTACCAGGAATAGCACCAATATCATCGGAATCAGAGCCGGTATCTGTAGAGCTCCAATAATATCAAGCTTCCCCAAAACCTCGCCCCAGTTTGGAAATGTTGGTACCCCATCATGCTTAACGACTGGTATACCCATTAAGAAGCTGATGAGCATCGTAACGAATATTCCAGCAAGTATGCTTCCTGGAATGCGCCTTATTAACAGTGCTAAGGTAACAGCGGTTCCAGTCAAAGCTGCGACAACGCTTGGTGTCGCCAAGTTACCAATCTTTACTGGGGCTCCCGGTACGTTAGGCAGGCTTATTCCAGCAGCTGCAAATCCTATAAAGATGAGGAATAGACCTATACCAACACTCCAGCTAGCTGCAAGAAATGAGGGTATAGCGCGAGCTAAGATTGTACGAACACCTAGCAGTGAAATTATGAGGAATATGACACCACCCCAGAACACTGCACCAAGAGCTTTCTCCCATGCTATGCCCATACCCAACACCATAGTGAATGCGAAAAGTACGTTCTCCCCCATGTATGGAGCCATAGCGAATGGCTTCTTAGCGTATATACCCGTTAACAGCGTCGCTAAACCAGCAGCAACGGCCGTAGCTATGATGACTGGGCCAAAGGGCATACCTATATTCTTCCCAGTTAATATTGTTGGCATGTGTAGTATCGTTGGGTTTACTATCAGTATGTACGCCATGGCCAGAAACGTTGTAACACCTGCTAGAACCTCTCTACGAACCGTAGTACCGTACTTATCAAGCTCAAAGTAACTCCTCAAACCCATTTATACACCCATGCTATAGGGGATGAGGGAGTTATATATGTATGCCTTTAATCAATTATCATAACTGAGCTAATTGATCAGCGAGAAACTCTTCCACGGAATGAACTTGCCTCTAATTGGTATTTCATAGCCACAACGAGGACATCTATACCGTTCACCCTCCTTATCCAACCCGAAGTAGGTAACTCTATACCACCGCCTATAGATAAGCACCTTACCACAAGAGGGACATCGCGTTGCTTCTAGCTCTGGGTCGTGGACATTACCTACATAGACAAACTCGATACCTTCTCTACGTGCACGCTTAGCGATGTCAATTAACTTATCTATCGGAGTTGGAGGTTCGCGCCAATGGTGTGCCGGATAATATCTGTTTACATGTAGTGGCACTTTTGGTCCGAGCATATCTAGGTGCTTACCTATAATCCACTCAATACATTCATCGAAGTCATTGACCTTTGGAACTACTAAGAACACCATCTCTACATGTCCTCCTAGATCCAAAACCCTCTTTGCATTGCGAAAAACTATCGTGTGGTCTATACCAGGCAGAATGTTTTTGGGCATCGACGGACACCCCTTTATGTCTATGCTCCAACCATCAACACCGGCTTCGGTAACAAGCACCTCTAGAGCTCTTAGAGTTAGATAGCCATTAGTTACAACCATGGCGTACAGGTTATGCTTCCTAGCCTCTGTAAACAGATCTACGAGATAATCAAAGTGTGTAGAGGGTTCGTTAAAACTTGCTGAGAAACCCTCATCGCCATTGAGAATAGCCGTTTTTATCAATTTCTCTGGTTCGGTAATGGGATCGTTTACTGTTGGTTTACGAAAGCTTATATGATGATTTTGACACCATGGACAGTAAAAGTTGCAACCCCAGTTCGAGAATGTAAGTGCAGTGCTATTTGGCCAGTAATGGAAGAGAGGCTTTATCTCTATCGGCCTACTCTCAGCAGCACTAAGCCTCCCATAACCTAGATGATAGAGAACACCGTCGATATTGACATAGTTACCACATAGACCAGAGGCATCCGGAGGAATTACACATCTACGTTCGCAAACACTACATCGAACTAACTTCTTCTCGCTATCAACCACCTCATATAGCATCGCTCTTCGAAGACTAACACCCTTATTTAGCGATGTCCCGGTGCTCGCTCTTTCAAACACCATAGCATGCTTCCTCTACGTAGTTGAGCTACCAAGCTAAAATACACTTAACTTAGCTTAGAGCTAAAGACCTTGGGAGATGATGGTACGAGTCACTCTACTCTCGTATACTATGCCCCTCATCGGTAACGATCCTCGTAGACTCGTTGTTCTTGGAGTTAAGGTATCTAGCGGTAAACTTCATGAGAGAGACTGGAAGCATTATTTAACTACATATCCTGAACACGATGTACATCAACACGTAGTTTCAGCTTCTAAATATCCTACACTCTTTGAGCACATAGTCTTCACTTTTCTCATAGAGGATATCTCAAGGGTATGCAGTCATCAACTTGTAAGACATAGAATTGCTAGCTATGTTCAGGAATCTCAACGATATAGCGAAGGATATGTGAAGCGCGTTATAGAGTGTCTGGAACACTATGGATATAAAAAGCTTGAAGAGGCACTGAACGCTCTTAACCAAGATCATAGCAATGTTATGAACTGCTTAGAAAGGGGATTTGTATTTCCGAGAACTATTAGAAGCAATACCATTGCTTTAAAGGGATATGTCGAGCAATTATTGAAGGCCGTATATATCTATCGGGATCTTGTTTCGAAAGGTGTACCTCTTGAGGACTCCAGATATGTGCTGCCTCAAGCAGTTAAGACCAGAATTATGATGACTGTCAACTTAAGGGAGTTGATACATATAGCGTGTCTGAGAATGAGGATGGAAGCGCAATGGGAGATAAGGGAGGTTGTAAGGCAGATGATTGAGGAGGTTAAAAGGGTAGTACCTGAGATCGAGGAGTTAGTTAATAGAATGTGTAGCAATAAAGTTTAACAATCTCGCACGGACTTCAGTTACGTAGTTGATTAGCTTAGTAAGTCTATGTCGATATCTGCGCCTGTACTTGTAGATAGGCACTAACCTAAGTTCTTGAACTACGCTTCGCAACGTCCATAACCAGGTACCTAGAGTCACGCTTCTCGGGACAAAGTATCCCAACTCTCTAAATATATCATCGCTCACGACGAGAATACCCTGCCTAAATACCTTCCCTGAGTTTCGTAATGCGTAAAACAGTGCTGATAAGAATAGGCTGCTACCTCTAGGAATCCATACGTATGAAACTCCTTTAGTTAGTAGATCTAGAAAGAATTGTGAACCAATCTCTATCACGATAATGTCCTCACTCCTCGATACATGAAGTTGACGTTCTATGAACTCAAGTGGGCTACTTGGCAAGTTTGTAAAGAAGCTCTCTATACATGGACATAGTGTTACATCAGCTAGAGCGCTCGCTCTATCTCTTAACGTATCGACTACGCTCCTTAGCCTATACCAAGGAATTCCATGATATCTGAAACCCTCCTCAACTTCAGCTCTTGGTTCTATCAACTCTGTAGAATTGCTTAAAAATCCATAGACTCCTAGCTGTAGATATGTCGATGTATCTATTCTGTAAAGCTCCCATTCTTTGCATAGCATTACAGGGATCACATTTTGTGAATAGGTCCTAAGCAGCTTAGTTAATTCATTTGGTATCCAGACTACGGGTATGTACTTCACTATGATATCCCCAAACACAAAGGGATCGTAGATAGCAACTATAGACCCCTCCATTTCGTGATCTAGGCATAGCAGTTCGTAGACATCGTCGAGAAATAGCTCTATATCGTATGGGTTACTAGGTCCAGGCCTTTCTATATACAAAACAAATCCTGTAGGCAAAATCGATCTCGTCATTAAGACTTCTAACGAAAGATGTGTGAGCGGAGGCACAGCAACTACTTCACTATTCCGATTACTGAACTCAATCCTGTTAATGATCTCGTGAACAACTTCGTTACAGATCTTGAGAGCTGATTTGAGGTCTTTATAGCGTAGTTCAGAGCTATACTTGATAATTGAGGTGTTAGTCACAACCCCCAAAGAGTAGAAGCGGACGTTATAAAGGGTGTAATGGACGTGATACTAACTAAGGTGATTAGGGTCGACCCCCTGAACCCGGATCTCAACAAGATCAAAGTGTGCTGCGAAGCTGCACATCGTGGTGCGATATTTGTCTTCCCAACAGAGACCGTTTATGGACTTGGAGCATACGCATTCGATGAGGAAGCGGTGAAGAGGATATTCATAGCTAAGGGAAGACCCATCGATAATCCCCTAATAGTCCACATAGCTAACGCTCGTCAACTCGAAGAGGTCGTTGACGAAATTCCCGAGACGCTTAACAAACTGTTACGAAGTGTGTGGCCAAGCCCTTTGACCGTGATCTTGAGGAAGAGACCTAGTGTACCTAGGGTTGTTACTGCGGGGTTGGAGACTGTGGCAGTTCGTATGCCTGCGCATCCAGTAGCTTTAAAGCTGATTGAGTGCGTTGGTCCGGTAGCAGCCCCGAGCGCAAACATCTCAGGCCGTCCTAGTCCAACAACTTCGCATCACGTACTCATCGACATGTACGGTCGTGTAGACATAATCCTAGACGCAGGAGATACCTTCTTTGGTGTTGAATCGACTATCGTAGACCTAACCTCAACACCCCCAAAGCTCCTTCGTCCCGGGCCCATTCCTGTTGAAAAGCTTCGTGAGATTCTCGGAACTGAGATAGAGGTGCCTCCGGTAGCACGAGGTTTATGTGAAAGTGGTAGGGCTCTTGCACCGGGTATGAAGTACAGACATTATGCGCCACAAACAAAGTTGATTGTAGCTGAATGTCAAAATTATCAAAGAATTGATCTGTGTGCAGAGCAATTAGCAGAGATCATTGGTAGACAGTACGTCGATAAGGGTATGAAAGTGGTCGTTATAGCCTCTAAGGAGACAAAGCATATCTATGAATCTCGAGGTATAAAGACTCTTGTTATTGGTTCACGTAACAATCTTTACGAGATCGCAAAGAATCTCTTCACAGTTTTAAGAGAGGTTGATAGACTTGGTGTAGATTTGGCGGTGGCTGAGGGTTTTGAGGAGTATGGCATAGGGCTGGCTATAATGAATAGACTCAGAAAGGCAAGCGGATACAATATCATTCGGATTTAGGAAATTGACGAGCTGGCTAAATTAATACCTTAACTTTAAAACACGTCACTGGGGTATAGGATAAATAGCAGACCTGAGCTTGCTAACAGCTACGTGATGAAATGGCTGTGAGCTGAGATGTGATGATCCGTGTTTAATCTGATTTAAAAGATGTAGAAGGAGGTAGGATGCTTAGGTGAGGGTGTTGTACCTTCATGATGATGCCGGAACCCAACTGAGAATGTGATGATGTTCGCTAGGTCTGATCCTTGTAAACACCCTTATGCCTGAGGAACTTCTTAAAGAGATCGCTCTCTCTAACCTCTTTCAACTCGTTGTGTGAGAGGATTATATTGAGTTCCCAGCTTCGAAGTGATGGACATATATAACACCCAATTCTGTAGAATCCCAGCTCGTATAATGGATTGGGTTTTACTCCTCGATAAAGTAGGTATAGCTGCACATGTGTTGTCCCCCAAAACTTTATCGGAGCTACGTAGAGGAGGTTGTTAACCTTCCTTACTGGCGGTCGTTGAGCACGTGCTTCAGATTCAGCATCTCTATCGCCTATCACTACAAGCGTATTACCCTTAGCTATCTCAGATATTGCCCTCTCTGTAGCCTCGATCTTCATAGCTGTACACCATCTATTTTCGTGGTCTGGCAATGGCTTTTCATCATATTTGACTACTTTATCTATGCCTGCATACACCTCCACTAACCTTACGCCCAGCTTCTCGACCATGTCTTTCACATACGATTTTGTTTGGGGAAATTCTACCCCTGTATCGGTGTATATAGCTATCACCTTGCTCTTGGGAAAGACATCGAGAGCAAGTAGAAGAGCTACAGTACTATCCTTACCTCCACTCCACGGAACAATTACGTAATCTGCCCAATCTCTGTACCTCTCTAAGAAGTGCTTCGATATCTTCTCAAACGTGTGAATCACGTCCATATTCACCTTCAATAGCTCAGCTACGCTAGGTCCAACGTACGGTCCACGCCTTCTAATCTCGGTGTCGATCGCAAGGCCCTCATCTGGGATTCTAATCGTTGCTACAAGATCTTTACCCACATAAACGCTATGCAGGCCTTGAAGCTGACGAACCATGAGTACGGAGCCCTCAATCTCTACGTTCAGAACTCGCCTCAACACTTCTCGAATACCCGATCCATATAATAGGAAGGAGTCGTAAGCAACGTCATAGCCATACTCTTCAAGCTCTTCACCAGGACCACAGAATGAAAAACGATAAGCTTCTCTATCACTAAGCCACTTTACTCCAAGTCTTAGCTTGGCTCGAGCTTTAGCGAATTCATGAGCTAGATGCTCAATTCTAGTATTTCTAACCCTGGCTCTAGGAACTACATGAACTGCCACATTGGGTGGCAATAGCTGTTCAAGCTCTTTTGCAAGCTCCGCATCTTCACGCCCAAGGAGAATTGTGATAAAATTCGCTGAGTTAATGAGGTCACACAATATATCTAAGGCCTTTCCTACATCGCGAGCTCCGTGCAGAGTCACCACATCTATGTTCCATTCAGGATAGAACACTTTTAACATAGCTCGAACAGCATCAGCATCCCTCTTGCTTCTCACTACAATCTTTAGCATAGAAATTCTCACCTAGACTCAGAAGAACATTCAAGCATACGAAGAACTTCAGCAATTACATCCTCTTCCGATCTCCCGCTTTCAATAAGCTGGTATTCAGCATAACCCGGTTTACGCTCTGAAGAGGGTAAACGACTTATAGTAAGCTCAATAGCTTTTCTGTTCGGGTGTGTAACAACATCTATGTACGCTCTTACTATGGCTGCAACACTAGCCTCTTGAAGAAGTATTGTCTGGTCCTTTAGCTCTATGAGAAGCCGAACATGTCTATGACCTGGAGGTATAAATGCGATGACTCGCTTAACATCCTCATTACGATAAATCCTTAACGTGCACCCCATCTTAGGACCCGTTGAAAGATCGTTGAGATAGATACCACCTTAACCCCGCTATAAGAGTTAAGTATAGGGAGGCTTTGAGATGATGATCTTCCCTGCGGACTGAGAGATGATGTCGACTGTACTCGCTGATACGGGACTCCACATACCATCTTGGTTCTTCCTCACCACCTCACTACGCATTTTGTGGATAGACTTTATGGAGCGATGGCTGTACATAAGATTCGAGTCTGTATGTCCTAATTGCACCGCTAAACTCGATCTTGACATTGTATTAACGCTCGAGGAACTTAATGAGGTTAAAACAATTAGTTGTAAGGTGTGTAGCTATGGTTTAGGTGAGTTGATATATCGTGAACTCATCACTCATCTTCTTGAACTTGAAAGGCTTGTCGAGAGATCGAAGTCTGAGGTGTAGAGCAACGACGTCATGGCATAATTCGCGTCTTCAGCTAGGTGTTGGGTCATCACCTCTCAGCTCCGGCTGTAAGTCATCACCTTTAACGACACAGCATAGCTCACAGCTTACCATAGCTAAATATGCTGATTGATTTCAGCGAGGTTCGTCCACATCACTATCTCAGCGCTGATAGAGCTCATCACTCAGTTCTGGTTAATATATAATGTGTAGCACCAACTTATGTCTGTAGCTTCATGATGAAGGCGCTCGAAACCGATGTTGATGAGGAAATCCACCGGGACTGAAGAAAGCTAGGTAGATATGCGGGATAACGTCTCTAACCTAATACAACCGCATTAATCTGTATATACCTGCATGCTTAAAGCGGCACCTAGGTTATTACCCCGCTAGCGAACAAGCCTTGAAAATAAGAGGTGCTGTAAAGTTGGATAAGTTAAAGAACGCTGCTAAGCACATAGACATAGCTCTTGAGCTCCTTGAAGGCTATGCTAAGGAGCTTAATGACTCTAGAGATATTGCAAAACTTGAGTCATTGCTATGGAAATTGCTTGAGGTACGTTTCGAACTTGCGATAATCAAGAACACTCTTAGTAGAAGAGCTCAACATTCATCGTATACGAAGAGGAAAGTGAAGTTGTAATTCGCTCAGAGAGGCGTCATTTCATCACGTGTTCAGATCCGTCACCACACATCATAGCTTTTCACATCTCAACACATCCCATTTCTCTACTTCTCCAGTGAGCTAACTACCCTGACTGTCTTTAATAACGATGAGATAAAGTAATTACTTTCCGTACCCGACATATCGATACCGTCTATAACTGTGATCAGCTTACTCCTAGGTATGACCTTAAGGGCTTTGATATACACCCTCCGTATACTACTCTCTTCCTGGCTCTTACCTAAAACAGCTATACCTAGTAACACCATTCTTCCATCCTTAACAAGCCTACTCACTAAGTAGTCTGAGAGTAAGCTGTTTAGGCTACTCTCATCGGAGGTTCTCAAGCCTATCAACTTCAGGGTGCTAACTCTAGTAAGTATCTCGATCGAGTAG
>DQTV01000002.1 GCA_015662595.1 Ignisphaera aggregans | reverse complement strand
TACAGATGCTAGAGGCTCATCCAACACTAGTATAGCCGGATCGTGTACCAGTGGGCGCGCTATGAGAGCTCGCTGACGCTCTCCACCAGAAAGCTTCCATAGATTTCTATGCCATAGCGATGAGTCTAGACCAACAGCTCTGAGTACCGACATAACAATGTGTTTAGAGTCGCTATCTAGAAACACGCGAGGCCATCGCTTTCTGTAGAGCATCAGCCCCGACTCTACGAACTCCCATACAGTGATCGGCATAACTGAGTTCGAAACCAGTATCTGTGGCACATAGCCAACAAGACGACCAGCTTTACTAGGGTTCGTAGTAACGTCAACACCGTTTATCAGTACTCTACCCCTCAATGGAGGGTGTAGACCAATCAGTGTCCTTATAAGCGTTGTCTTACCAGCACCGTTAGGCCCAAGTATCTGTACTAGTCCCGGTCCCTCAATCACGAAGTTTATTACGTCAGAAAGCGCTTCAGAGCCATACCCTATTACGAGATCTATAGCCTCTACCCTCATAGACTCCATGTACACACTGGATGCTTAGCTTATAAGTATCTGTGCACAATACCGTAGGGCAAGCATGACACCGAGAATATTGATGGTCTTCACTACGCTGCTCATAGCTTTACAGCTGAATGAGATTCTGATACACGCTAGTAGCGAGGGTTACGGACTTCTAATAGTGGTGACCGTACCCAGCATTGTAAAGGATGTCGAGTCCATTGTATGCTATAGCGATAGAGTTGTATCGCTTGTACCACCGGGTGTAGATCCACATGAATACCAGCTAACGCCTCGTGATGTAGCTACGCTAAAGAAGGCCGATGTAATAGTATCCCTCGGACATACACACTTTGAGATCAGGATTCGGGAACTTGTTGAGCGTGGTGATGTGAAGGCTAAGCTTATCGAGATACCCTATATCCCCGGAATAGAGCTTATGACCAATCCAATGACTGGCGGTATCAACTATCACATGCCTATATACGATCCTCGAAACTATGTGAAGTTCGTTAAGTACCTATCACGGGTGCTCTCATCCCTTAACCCCTCATGTGCTCAGGTATATCGAACTCGTAGGGATCACGTCATTGAGCTTGTAGAGGATCTGCTTATGCATGCTCCAAAGCTTAACTTAACAGCTGTAGCCGCTAACCCAATGCTTCAGTATGCTGTTGCGTGGCTAGGAATAGACGTTAGGTACCTAGTGGTGAGAGAGGTTGGTGTACCTGCTATACCAAGCGATATCGTTAGGGTCAGAGAGGTTCTCGGACGTGAAGCCAATGTGGCTGTTGTTATGGAGCCTAGTGATGTAGCTTCAAAGTTTTTAGAGAGCTTAGCTAAACAGCGAGGAGTTCCAGTCATACGCGTTAAAGCTCCCTATATCGCCGATAGCGTAATAGATGAGATAGTTAACGTGTATCGACAAGCACTGAACCTATCTACGAAGAGCTTAACCACTGCTGTGACCTGCAGCGGTATTGAGAAGCGTATAAGCGTCGTACCACTACTACTCTTCATCTCGACTCTAATCGTGGGCGTAGCGATTTCCGTAGCGATTCTACTTAGGTTGGTGAGAAGGTGAGGATAGCCATAGCTACTCTGCTCTTTGTGATCATCACACTCAGTATCACAGTGGCTATAATCACGGATATTCGTTGGACTATAACCATGCTATGCACCTCCATCGTATATGGTGCGCTAAGCCCAGCTATAGCTGCTCGAAGACTGTACTTCTTAGCCGCGGCAGCTCCTCACACAGCTCTCTTCTCAGCGCTTTTAGCCATACCCATAGCGATAGACGTTGGCTATCTACCTCTCTACCTATGGGCTCTAATCCTAGGGATACCGCTCATCAACATCGTTGCCTACATGGTGCGTAGAGGAGTAGATCCCGATGTAGCTACGTCTATCCTGGTAGCCTTCACAGCGTCAGGAAGCGTCATACTGATGAACGTAGTACGCGAGGTCTATAGTAGCTACAACGTATGGTCATACATAGTTGGAGACCCCCTTCTAGTATCGGAGAACCAGCTGCCATACCTAACCACCGTGGCTTTGATGGTACTAACGCTGGTAGTCCTATCCTACCGCGAGATATTGGTTCTAGGTATAGATAGGGATTCCGTGTTCCTAGCCGGTGTAAGAACGCGAGTATACGACTTTCTACTCTTTACATTAATAGCCATCGCCGCTATAGCTATGATAGGTGTTGTGGGTTTCGTCCTTGAGCATATACTGATACTGCTCCCAGCATCTATAGCTATTGCGCTAACTGATAGCGCGTTCAGAACGTTAATCCTTAGCATAGCTATAAGCGTGGTATCAGGTTTACTAGGCTTAGCGCTATCGCTGTACCTAGGGATAGCTCCGGCTGGAGCTATAGGCATGATACTGCTACTCATCTATATCGGAACCATATATATTCAGAGCGTACGGAAGGTGATTAAGAAGGTGGTTAAAACTGTCTAGAAAATCAAGAAAACGTAGATTTGGAGTCTCCATAGCCAGCGATGTAGCTTCGTGCCTAGACGTACTCGCCAAGAAGCTAGGGATTGATAGGTCTAAACTCGTTGAGCAAGCACTCCACGGCTTCATACTTGACTACGCACACTACCTCTATCCTCATCAGTGCAAGGGTATACTCATAGTCTATAGAGAGGGTGGAGATACCAATATCGTTGAGGCTCTTGAAGAGTTTCGAGATGTTGTTAAGAGCTACAGTCATCATCACGTTGACGAGATGTGCCTGGAGGTGATAGTGGTTTCGGGAAGCTCGGAAAGAGTATGTAAACTCCATAAGAAGCTGACTGAGATAGGGTGTAGCGTAAGGTATGTACCGCTCAAAACCGATATAGATCTGGATATGATTAGTAAGAGAGTCTGAGGTACTATAGCTTGAAGCTTATTAATGAGCTTCGAAGAAACCCCATATCTGGCACCATAACCATAGTATCGACCATAAGGAGGTTTAGACCGAAGGAATACGAAGCGAAGAGTGGTAAGGTTGTGTGTCCTTTCTGTCCTGGAAACGAGTTCCTTACGCCTCCAGCTATAGTACTTGTAAAAAGAGGTGGTGAGTATGTTATTGAGCGGGATAGTGAAGAACGTCGCGTTAGAAACTGGGTTGCACGAGTATTCCCCAACAAGTATCCTGCTCTCACAGTAAAACCACCTCAGGTTACCGAACCAGTTTTTGAGGAGGCCTATGGATACCATGAAGTGCTCGTTGAAACTCCTAAGCATGTACCTGATATCCATCTAGCTCCTCGCGAGGATATAGCTGACGCTCTATGGCTTGGCTTTCATCGTATTCACGAGCTTCTAGCTGATGATAGAGTTCAGTGTGTAGTGATGATAAAGAATCGAGGTGCTCAAGCGGGTGCAAGTATCATCCATACCCATTCCCAAATCTTTGCACTACCTCTAACCCCACCACGCATAGCAGTTGAGGTAGAGATCTTCAGGGTGGGGAATAAGCCTCTCTGTCGGTACCTCAGTGATGAGCTTTCTAAGGAGCGTCGGGTTGTGTTTAGAGGTGAACACTTTGTTGTAATAGCTATTGTGGCTCCACGCATACCATACGAGCTATGGGTAGTTCCGTATAAGCATAGAGCTAGACCTCTGGATCTTAGCTATGATGAGCTAGTAGAGTTAGCGACAATACTCCAAAACATCACCAAGGTCTATACCGAGGTTCTCAAATTCGATAGCTATAATATGTGGCTACACATGGCTCCAAAAGGAGTTGACGAATATCATTGGCATATAGAGGTAGCTCCATCGTTACCTACCTGGGGTGGTTTAGAAAAAAGCTCTGATGTCTATATAATTGACGTACCTCCAGAGGAAGCCGCAGAGATAATCAAGAAACACTTTACTCTGAGATGAGGCGTAGATAGCTAAGTACCTCTTTAGAGAACCTATCCGGGTTGAAGTACCAGGCGGTACGGATGCAGTGCTTTCTCATCTTAACAATCTCGTCTTTACTCATAGACAACACCTTGTTTATGTACTGAACAACCTCATCATCGGTATCGAATGTAAATCCATTCCTTCCCTGAGTAATAAGCTCAGCTAGACCGGACTTACTTGGTACTATAGGTATCGCTCCCTGGCTCATCGCCTCGACTGGAGCCATACCGAAGTGCTCCCCTATCCTTAGATGTACATACACCTTAGCCTGACGATATAGCGATATCATTTCTCGAGGTGTTAACGCTCTATCTATGAGCTCCACACCCTCAGTTTGCTGAGCTAGTGACAGTAGCCTCTCGTAGTACTCACCATACCTCACATCAGGTATACCCACGATCACTAGCTTGGCATTCCTATGCACTGGCTTTATCTTCTCTGCAAAGAGCTTTATTAAAACATCGTGACGTTTCTGAGGTACGAAGCGACCAACACTTACTATGACATCCTCGCGATCCTCATATACACTAGGCTCATGCTCAAAGTACTCCCAGTCAATAGCTGGATACACCACATTGCTCTCGATATTGAAGTACCTATGCAGAGCCTTTGCTGTATAGTTAGAGTTCGTCATGTGGAGATCTGCAACCTTGTATAGCGTTCCGTATAGGTTAGGGAAGCGATACATCTCGATGAACTTGGGTAGGTTCTCTGGCGTAATCTCTTCCTCAAATGGGTAGTGTATGTAGAGTGCTGTACCTAGCTTCGGATTCACAAACTTTATCAGCACTGCATAGATAGGCTCCTGAATCATGATCAGCGCTACCTCAGGTTCATGCTTCTCGATAGCTATGTCAAGGGTGTAGAGAAGGTTCATTATCTTGCTTGTTATAGCTTTAAACACTCCTACCTTGTAGAGCTCAGGAACCTCTTTAATGAATTCAAACTTTATGTTTGGCCTATCCGGAAACATATCCTCTCGTCTAGCCTTAGTCACTATGATGATCTCATTGCCCTGAGAAGCAAGTTCGTAAACCAATATCTTTGTCAGTACCTCACTTCCACCAACTACGTTTAGGTGTGGGTGTACAATTAGGATCCTCATAACTACCGGCTCTCACATTCTCTTCAATTCATTGGCTCGCAGTGGGAGATTAATAAACTGTAGTAGATATGCCTAACGACGGTGCTTAGACGCTAATGCTATTTAGGGGTATTACGGATCTCAGTGTATGTGAGAGACGTAGTGAATTCAAGGCTTTGCGTACTGTGTCGTGGTGCTAATCGTTTGTGTGGAAGAGCTTACTGCCCCATACTAGCCAGGAGTATGGCGTTAATGAAGCTGAGTAGAGTCGTAAACACAGTAAATGTTGAGGGTTCGTCTCCACCCTCTGTATTCGTTGGTCGTATAGGGTATCCCAAGGTTCTTGCTGGCCCTGCTACGCCGCCAGAGCATGGCAATACATCTCTATACGATCTACCGGAGCTGTGGCTAGACATACCTCTAGAGTCCATAGTTGCGTTCAGAGGTAGCTTAATCGTAGCTCGAAGGCCTGTAAACGTCTACGACGTTGAATCGCGGTATGTGCAAACACTACAGGAGCTTGTACTGAGTGTGGATCCCGTGGATATAGAGATAACGTTGAGGAAGCCTCCTCGAGCTGAGATTAGTCTAAGCGATTTTGAGCCTCCTATAGGTCCTAGAGCACCAGTGAAGGACTTCTACATAGTGAGCTATAGAGCTACGCATCGAGTGATTGAGAAGGTCTATAGCGATACCGATCTAAGTGCTCGTGAAGCTGTGGTTAAGCTTTATGAAAGCTCGATCCCTGTGACCCATATACAGAAGCTGTTTAGTGTTGGAGCTCTGGGGAAGAAGAGAAGTAGAAGGCTTGTACCGACACGCTATGCGATAACGGCTGTTGATGTCATACTATCTGACCACCTTTTGAAGAGGGTTAGGGAGTTACCAGAGCTCGATTCGGTACTACTCTTCACCAGAAGTATTCACAACAATCTCTTTGCTGCCATACTCATCCCGGGTAAGTGGA
Organism: Ignisphaera aggregans; assembly: GCA_015662595.1. Lineage (GTDB taxonomy): Archaea > Thermoproteota > Thermoprotei_A > Sulfolobales > Ignisphaeraceae > SZUA-1435. The sequence goes on along the minus strand of DQTV01000002.1, from coordinate 166 downwards.
GCTTTGAGTGGATGGAAGCGTGGTTCCCTGGATCTACATGGAATCCCTATGGTAAGGAGGTCGTTATTGAGGGTGATTACGAGCTGTATAAGGGTCGCAAATCCTATCCCTCTATCGGTGGATGTTACTACGCTTCAAGACTTGCGACAGCTGAGTACATGCTTAG
>DQTV01000106.1 GCA_015662595.1 Ignisphaera aggregans | reverse complement strand
CGGAAATAAAGCTTTAGGCTAACGATCGCCCTCTGACGCAGCCCGCATTTGTCGCACCACATCTCACTGCATTCTGTATATTACCTTCGCAACGGGATGTGTCTGTATAGTACGATCCTTAGTGGTGTAAATGGTTTGCCACTACCATCGTAGAACTTTGTCGAGAACTCTAACATGCATAGTCGAAGCGAATGTACAAATGCTCCAAGTACACTTATCGCTATATTGAACATGTGGGCGATTACGAAGAATACTATGCCCATACATATGCCTATCGCTGTGCCTAATGGATAGCCTAACATTGTTGGAAGGCTAGTTAGTATGCCGCTGAATATGTCATCGAATACCCGTACAAGTACGACTGTAGCTATTGCAAGTCCTGCAAGTCTAAGGTAAGATAGTACATCGCCTAGAGCCCCAGTTAGATCGAATAGCCATAGCATTGCCCCTATGCCTCCCATATTCTTGACTTTGGACAATATTATCAGGCCTAGTGAAGCGAATGTTAGGGGCTTAAAGAGGTATTCAGCAAGGTGTTCAGGTAGCTGTATTTGACCCACTAGATGTAGCACATACGGACCTCCAAACATCATTGCCATAACTATCGCAAACTCGTTTAATGCAGCCCAACGCATTCCAAGTCTTAAGTTCTTTGCTCCAGCAATTGTGTGAGCTATTATGATGTGTATAAACCCTATGATGAGACTCACTCCCATTAGCATAGACATGGTCTTCACCAAATCGTTAGGCATTAGGATCAGAGCTCTTAGCCAGGGAAGTAGCGTTGCTGGATAGAAACCGAATATTGAGCCGGTGAGTAGTCCTACGATAGCGCTGACTACGCCCGTTATGTAGAGTATCTTTTGAAGGCTTTTGAAGGTCTCGGTCTCAGGATTTTCAACGAGCTTGGGAAGTATGTATCTCGCTGCGAGTATCTGCGCTATACCATACCCACAATCTCCAAGCATAATACCGTAGAATGCAATGAAGGAGTACGCAAGAATTGGTGTTGGATCCCATTCTCTAGGCGATGGATATCCGTAGAGCTTGGTAATTAGCTCAAATGGTTTGAAAGCCTTTGGATTTCGAAGTTCTACCGGAGGCTCGTCACTGATTTCAACGCTTTCAATTACGGCCAATCTCAATTCGTTTTCTAGATAGTGTCGAAATCTGTTGTAGATTGAGCCTGGTATCCATCCCTCAACAACAAAAGCGTGTTTTGTTGCTATGGCTAGCTGAAGAGCTCGGTACTTCTCATACTCATTCTCAAGAATTAGCTTGAGAAGTGCTAGCTTGTCCAGGTTTTGTGAAATTATGCTTTCGATTCTACTTTTTAACTTAAGCTCTTCCTGTAGGCGAAGAGCCTCCTCATCGATCTTACGAAGAACTTCGGACACTAAGCCACGGTAGTGGATCTCTAGCTCTGTAACACCGTGTTCACGTATCTTAGACATGACGAAATCCTTTACCGTGGATAAAAACGCAATGGTAACGATGACATGCCCATCAATATTGGCAGATACTAGCGGATGTACAATATCGCCAAGATCCGATAAAAACTTGTTAATAGCGCTTTCGCTACCCTCAACCGTCTTTATGATCAGAACTTCACCTTCATAATTGAGTTCCGATACCGCCACATCACCAAGTCGAGATCGCACTATTATGAGGAACCTCTTTAACTTAGTAAGAAACTCTAACCTACGTTGAATTTCGTCAAGTCTCTTCTCAAGCAATACGATATTGTTAAGTTCGTGTTCGAGATGGTCAACGATTTTACGAAGGGTCTCAGGGATTTCCTCTGGTGAGGGCAGGTATTCTAACCTAACAACTTTCTCACCATCAATTCTTTTCATGAACTCGTTGTATACTCTTTCACCTCTAGACAACACCTTTAGCATCTCCTCAATGAACTTTTGCTCTCTTTCACCTGCTAAACGTGCCTTGTCCACCTGTATTACTCCTTCTCTACGTAAGAATTCTACTAGCTTAGATGCCTCTTCACGCAGCGTAATGATCCTAACGTATCTGCAGATATCGGGATCAGAAAGTATGAGATAACGTAGCTTCTCCATTAGATCCCTGCGACCTCCTTAACTAAATTTCGTATAACGCTATCGATTTTAGTCATGGCTTGTTTTTTAAGCTCCTCAGCCTTACGCTTTGCACTCTCAAGTATTTCACTGATTTCCTCCTCTAACCTTTTCCTAAGCTCCTCTTTTTCGCGTTCAAGCTCCTGCAGATAGCTTTTATCCTCAAGAATACGTCTAGCTTCTTCTCGAGCACGGTTGATTATTTCGTTAGCTCGCTTCCTGGCCTCAGATATGATGTTCTGTGCTTCCTGCTCTAGCTTCTCAACGAAGCTCACTATCAAGCCCTTATGCCTCTCTTGCCTAGAGCCCTAGAAAAGCGTTCGTGGCCATGACAAGGTGTTGATTTCGAAGCATTTGGTTAGCTTTAGCTAAGGCGTGCCAGGATTCTGAAAGCAGTAGCTATTCGTTAACCGTAATAACGTTATGTTTTGGAGTGCGATTGCTATACTCGGTGATTCGTGCAAGGGCTTTGTGTTGAGAGTTGTGGTATAGGGCTTCCATGTGGGCATGTAGCGGGTTTACCTAGTATCTCATAGAGGCGTTCAAAGACTTCGTCCGGTAAGTGTTCAAATACGTGAGCATATTCATGCGATTTAATGACATCGAATCCCAGTAGTTTGTTAAAGAAGCACTCGGCTATCCTGTGTCTCCACACAACCCTTATTGCGATTCTACGACCTTGCGGAGTGAGCTTATAGCCTTTGTAAGGCTCCCACACAACTAGGCCTTTACGAACAAGCTTTGTTAACATCTTGACTACGGTGGCTGGTGCTACACCTAACTCTCGTGCTAACATGGATGTTTTTGCGATACCGGTCAATTCTTCAAGCTTATATATGGCTCTCAGATAATCTTCAACAGTTCTCTGTTTTTCACCCTCAACGTGTACATCTGTGTGCATTATCTATCCGACCATATAAGTTTAGACATATACAAATTTAAATCTAGCAGAAGAAATGCCATCGGGGGTATGGTAGTGTTAGACAACGTGTTAAAGGAGCTGAGCCGATGTAGGCTAGTGATAGCTCTCGTAGGACAGCCTAATGTTGGTAAATCGGCTCTCTTCAACAGGCTAACAGGTAAGATCGCCCGTATCGGGAACTTCCCTGGTACTACTGTTGAGGTAAAGGTGGGGCGTCTTAGAGGCTTTGAGGATGTTTGCATAGCCGATTTGCCGGGGATATATGGCATATCAGCACTAACAATTGAGGAGCGTATAGCTAAGGAGTTCATACTGAAGGGATACGCAAATGCAGTAGTAGTGCTTGTCGATTCCACAATGATTAGTAGGACAATGTATCTAGCCTTACAAATAATGGAGATGACACCAAACGTTATTATAGCGCTTACGAAATGGGATCTTGCACGTAGTCGTGGTATATGGGTCAACGTCGATAAACTTAGAGAGGTTCTCAAAGTACCAATAGTTCCTGTCTCAGCAATAACGGGTGAGGGCATTAATGAGCTCATAGAGATTATGGTTAGTGTAGCGAAGGGAGAAAACGTTTCGAGAAGAGAACCTCTCATCATTGACTATGGCGTGATTGAGAAGTACATTGGCCTTATTGAGAGAGTGCTTAGAGAGAAAGCGGAGACACTAACCAAGAAATACCCCCTTAGATGGTTTGCATTAAGGCTACTTGAAGGCGATGAGGATTTAGAGAATGAGTTACGCAGCTTTGGTTTCGGAGATGTCGTTGAGCTAGCACTAAGGTATAGAAATGAAATAAGGGAGAGTATGAAGCGAGAGGCTTTTGAGATCATAGCCGATACCAGATACAACTATATTGAAAGACTTGCGAACCTGAGCGTGACGAAGCAAGAATGGAGTAGAGAATCGCTACTGAGATCTCTTAAACCACTGCTTATCGAGTCGCTAAGGAGAGCCGCAAGCGCATTGAAAAGCGTATTGTCGCTTGTATTAAGCTTCACGGTACTCTTCACAGCATTCCTTATAGGTTTTATTATAAACCTTGGATTTCCACTGAATCTCCTTCTGTATTCCTTAGGGTATAGTGACCTTGCCGAGGTTGTTGAGACGTATAGCCTCTGTTCTCTTGTTGAAATGGTCTTCGATTATATATCGAACGCTGTATATCCAGTAGTTGAAAATGTTAACGAAGTTTTAGCAAGCCTCATAGTCGATGGCGTTATTGCAGGTGTAGGTACCGTTCTTAGTTTTCTACCATTAGTATTAGTCATAATGCTTATCCTTGCAGCTCTAGAGGATTCGGGGATAGGTCCTAGAATCGCTATTGCAGTACACAACCTCTTTGCTAAGTTTGGTCTTTCAGGTCGTGCTATCTACCCACTGCTCATAGCGCTTGGTTGTAACGTCCCCGCGGTCATGGCCTCGAGGACTGCTATAGACAAACTAGAAAGGTTAGAGATAGCGCTGACGGTGTCCTTCGTACCCTGTCAAGCTAGGCTCGTAGTACTAACCGCAATCACAACTATGTTATTTCCACGAGAGCCACACCTTCAGGCGTTGACTATACTCAGTGTCTATGTTACTGGTGTACTACTTTACATGTTATCGTCTAAGATAATTCGAACGATATTCATTAGAGATGGTGAGGCACCAGAGCTTCTACTTGAAATACCGCCACTTCAGAGACCTCACCTACGTGTTGTGTGGTGGAATGCGTGGGAGTTAACGAAGCACTTTCTTAAGAAGGCAGGATCCATAATATTTGCGTTAAGTATAGTTAGCTGGTATCTGCTAAACTTTGGTCCTGAAGGATTAACAGCGGACATTGCTAATAGCTACGGTGCAGCATTAGGACGCAGTGTTGCACCTCTCTTCACAACACTGTTTGGAATAGATAGCGAAACAGCTTGGAAACTAGGATTAGCTTTCCTCACCGGCTTTATCGCTAAGGAGGTCATCATATCCACGTTAGCGATACTTAGTGAGCTCGGAGTTGAGGAAATGATATCAAACCTCTCAGTATCGCAGGGAATCGCCATACTCTTATTTATGATGTACTACATTCCTTGTCTAGCAACTGCAGGAGTCATATATCAAGAAACACATAGCGTTAAGCTCACGCTATTTGCGATAGTGTACCTATTCGTGGTAGCTGTAGTCGTGGGGTTCATAGCTTTTAATGTGCTGAGATTGCTAATGGCGTGATCTGCTATCAAGGTTGTCGAGGAGATCGTATTGTGATTCTCTTGCTCTGTACTTCGCTTTAGTGTCAGAACCTTGCCTACAACTCATCCTGAAATCGTTTCGCCAGCTCTTCATCATCCACATTACCGATAAGTAAAGGGTTATAAAGTGCTTTATTGCAGTGTGGTAGGGAT
>DQTV01000065.1 GCA_015662595.1 Ignisphaera aggregans | reverse complement strand
GCTCCCTGTATAGCCCAGTAGAGGGGTGCTATGAGGAGAGCCACGTCGCGCATACCCATGTTTATGACTAGGTATAGCGGTGCACAGAATGTTGATATCACTATGAGTACGGACAGCATGTACACGGGCTGAGGAGCTGTTATCCACGGTGAAAGCACGACGATTATCATGGCGCTCATCGTAGCTATCAACGCTATGGGCTCGGCGTATGCCAGCGCAAGCCTTATCGCTAAGTTCAAGTTCATTTCCTTACCATGCTTGGTGATGAGATCTACGAGACATTCAAGGTAGCCTCGATACCACCTAAGTCTCTGCTTAAGTAAGCTAACGATAGTTGCGGGAGCACCCTCGTATATAGCTACGTTGAGTAGCGTAGCTGAAGCTCTGTGCTTAGCTACCAACATCGTTATGTAGGAATCCTCAGTCAGCTTTTCAGGAAAACCACCTATAGCCCTGAGAAAACGCGCTGAGATCACGAGTCCTTCACCACTTACCAGCGGATAGCCAATAAACTTTGTGAGTCCAGGCAATGCTACGCTACACCACAGTATGGAGTCTATGTAGGAGAGCCTGCCTATCAAACCCCCATTAACTCGATAGACCCTCGAGCCTACGACAACGTAGCCACTCTCTATCAGCGTAGCCGCCTTAACTAGGTGAAACTCGTCAAGAATTGCATCACCCGCATCATATACAGCCACGATCTCCGGCCATTCACCGAGCTTTGAAAGCGCTTCATTTAATGCTCGCGCCTTACTCTTTCTACCACTTTCGTTAACCACTATCTCGAGCTTTAATCCGGAAGACTCAATGATGTGTCTACACCTCTCAACAGCGCGTAGTGTTGTATCGTCTTCCTTCTCGAGAACGACAACTACCCTAAGTCTATCTCGTGGATAGCGTTGAGCTGCTATGCTTCTAAACGTAGTCTCCACATCCTGAAGGCTCTCCCTATAGAATGGAAGCAGTATGGCGAGTCTTGGGAGTCTAGACCACTGAATCTCTGTAGGTTGAGGATCGACCCACACCTTTCTCTCAAGGCGAGTAGCGATGCTGTATACCGAGATAACACCGTACACCAACGCTATCGAGAGCATGCCCAGCAGTATATACCATATAAGCACGTCTATACACCTCCACAACCACCATTTCTAGGTGAGAGCACCTCCATAGCTTGTATTAGCTACCGGGGATATTACGGATAGATACTCAGTCTACCTAGGCTAAACGTGAGCTGGGTTGTGAGAGTCCTTACCGTGGACTTAGAGTGGTGAGGCGATGGGGTATCGAATCTGTTGATGCGATGTCGTTAGGCACTTAGTAACTGTTTAGGTTATGTAGATAGCTATTTGGTTAGGACGTGGGTATGTACATGAAGTTCAGCGTTATTAAACCCTTTGATCCCTGGAGATCGCCTATGTGTACCTGTCCTAGGAAATGGGTTCTAAATACGTATACCGGTTGCGGTCATAGATGTCTCTATTGCTACGCTTCTAGCTATATACCTAACCACTTTACTCCACGTTTGAAGAGGATGGTTGTTGAGAGAGCAGAATACGATCTTAAACACATTCCGCGGGGAGCGCTAATCGAGATGTCTACTAGTAGCGATCCCTACACACCTCCGGAAGCAGAGAGGCAGTTCACCAGAAAGCTTATACATCGCGTATTGTCGCGGGGTATGAGGCTGTTGATAACTACGAAGAGCGATCTTGTTGTGAGAGATATCGACATCCTTTCAAAGCACCTTGGTCGTGTAGCCGTAGCCATAACGATAACGACGATTAACGACGGTTTAGCTAGGAGGTTAGAGCCTGGAGCTCCCTCACCAACGAGTAGGATAGAGGCTATCAGGCTTCTACGACGTGCTGGCATACCCGTTATAGTCAGGGTAGACCCCATAATCCCATACATAAACGATGAGTACAGAGCACTTCGAGACCTCATAAAGAGAGTTGCTGATGCTGGTGCTCTACAGATAACGAGCTCTACCTACAAAGCTAAAGCTGACAGCCTTGTACGTATGAAGAGAGCGTTTCCAGAGCTAGCTGACAAGCTAGACGAGCTTTACAAAGTCCGTGGAGTGAGGATTCACGGATACATGTACCTCGAGGAGAGGCTTAGGTATAGCTATATGAGAATGGTTAAGGAGGTGGCTGAAGAGCACGGACTTATCTTCGAATCCTGTCGAGAAGGGTTCACCAACATAGGGACCCCAGGTTTTGCATGTGATGGCTCAACATTCACCTTTCCAGAGGTCTATGAGGAGTTACGTAGGCTCTGACTTAGACAGCTCTCAACTCATGAACTTACTGATGCGCTTCGAGGAGTAGAGGTCTTGTAAGCAGAACACCTTTCACGCTAGCGATCTCGTTCATCAACTCCTTTATTCTCTCGGTATCCCCTCGAACAGCTATTATCAACATGCACCGCTCTCTATCTAAGTGTATGTGTAAAGCCGATATTATTACATCTAGAAACTTATGCTGAATATCCGTAAGCTCCTCATCTACGTGATCAGCGTCGTGGTTATATAGAACCCCAATTACACCAGCAACATAGCCTCGCGTTCTCCATCTATGCTCAGCGATAAACAGTCTCAGTGCCTCCTGAACTACCTTAGACTTGCTATAGATACCGATACTCTTCATACACTCCTCAAGCTCCTTAAGCAAATCCTCAGGTAGATAGACACCAAACTTAGAACCCTTCACCGGAGTCACCTAGATAGCACTGTACTCGTTTGAACTTAAACTGCGTAGAGTTGCATAGTGTATGAACATAGCTATTACAGAGCTTTTGAGTTACCTGATGAGGTTAGAGGCTATAGCATAACAGAATCGATGATGTAGAGCCTACCTCAAAACATCGGGATACCGCCGTCAACCTAACCAAGTTCTTAACAAGGGAATGCCATTTAGCGAACCGCTTTCATAGATCGATCGTGGGATGAGGGGTAGAAGAGTTGTAGAGGGGAGCTCTACAGCTTGTTTACAGTATCGAGTTTGGTGATGATCGTTGAGGGGTTGGGGTATTCGTGAGTATCAGAGTATTAACGCTCTACACAGTTTTCAAAGGCTGCTATAGAGGAGGTGAGGAGGTTTATCGAGGGTTCCGGGGTCTAGCTTCATGGAGGTTAGATGTGTTCAGCAGTTTATGAAGCTAGAGTTCTATGAGAGGGATAGAGAGCGAGGTCTCTACGCAACCTTTACGTGGCTTGTTGAAGAGGTGGGCGAGCTAGCTGAAGCTATTCTAAGTGGTGATAGGGATAGGATAGAGGAGGAGATAGCTGATGTAGTTGCGTGGACTCTGAGCATAGCTAACCTGCTTGATATAGATGTTGAGAAGGCTCTTGAGAAGAAGTACGGTGTGAGAAGACTCTGTAGAGACTAGCTTAGCATTTTTCAGATCTCTACTCCTTTATGTATGGCTTTCCAAGGTATCGCGGTGCTCTAGCTCTCCACCTAAACATCGAGACTATGGCTAGCGTACCAATGTAGGGGATCATTCTGAGCGGGTATGCCAAAGCTATAGCGCCTATGGCTATCTGTAGACTTATCGCTAAAGCGTCTAGAAACCCGAATATGTATGCGCCGAGGATAGCGATAAGTGGATTCCAACCGCTAAAAGCTACGTTTGCTAACGCTATGAACCCTCTACCCGCCGCAATACCTCTTACGAACTGCGATACTATTCCGAGAACCAGGTAGGACCCAGCAACGCCGGAAAGCATTGCTCCCAAGACCGTGGCCATAACCTGCATTCTAAAAACCTTGATACCCATAGCCTCTGCTGCTCTAGGATCCTCACCACATGCCCTTATCTTAAGCCCGATGTCTGTTTTTGTGAGGAACCACCATACAGCTATCGCTAAGATTGGCGATACTAATGCTAGTAACGAGATTGAGAGGCCTTCAGATATGGATATGAGGGGTAGTGAGGGTATTCTTGGAGAAGCTCCATGCTGTTTCCATAGAGCTATGAGGCCTAGAACACCGATACTGTAGGAGACGATGTTCACACCTATGCCAATGATTATCTGGTCACCCCTTAGATAGGTACTCAAAACGCCGTGAACAAGCCCTAGGAGAGCCCCAGTAGCTATACCAACAACAAAACCTAGAAACGGGTTACCGGTAGTGAAGGCGGCTACTGCTGAGGTAAATGCTGATAGGTTTAGGATACCCTCGATACCTATGTTGACGATACCCGATCTCTCTGTTAGGATCTCGCCTATGCTAGCAAGCAGTATGGGTACCATGAAGTTCAGGGCGTTGATAAACGTGGTTAGGATGTATATCATAGCCTTGCTAACCTCATACGTATCCTAACCATAGCCACTATAGTTCTATAGGCATAGGGAACAGCAAGCGCAGTTATCACCAGACCCAATATGATGTCCGCTACTTCGGGTGGTGCTCCAGTCTGTAGCTCCATTATCTGTCCACCGATAGCTAGTCCCGATACGAATATCGATGCCAACACTATACCGAGGGGGTTTGCTCTACCTAGCAGTGCAACCCCAATACCTGTAAAACCTAGACCGAAGATCGCGGACATGGTCACATCAACAGCGTGTATGTAGCCTTGGAGATACAGTGCTCCACCAAGACCAGCAAAAGCGCCTCCAAGAGTCATCGCTACGAGTTGGATCTTACGCGGGTCTATACCTGCATACACGGCGGTTTTGAGGGAGTAACCAACAACCCTTATGGCATAGCCTAACGCACTTCTATACAGAATTACATGGGCTGCAATAGCTGATAGCGTTACTATCACGAAGGCTATCCCTACAGATCCGATACCCAGGTTGATGACGCTTAGCCGTGCTGATGGAGGTACAGGCACTGATTGATGTGGTATAGCGGGGTCGAATAGGTAGTACGTTAGTGTGAAGATTGTGAAGTAGTAGAGGATCCAGTTAACCATTATAGACGTGACTACCTCGTTCACATCTCTATAAGCTTTGAGAAACCCTATGAAGGCACCTACACCTGCGCCAGCACCTACACCTCCTAGAAGAGCTAGCACAGGGTTTGCTGTAAACCACGCTATTACGAGAGCTGTGAGGGTCCCTATGTAGAGCTGACCCTCACTCCCTATGTTGAAGAGCCCTGCTAACATGGGTATAGCGAACGCTATTCCCGTAGCCACGAGAGGAGTGGCCCTATTGAGCAGGTAGTTGATGTCTGTAAAGCCTGCTGTGAGCATAGTGGATATGCATTCTAGTGCAGGGTAGTTGAATAAGGTTAGGATTATGAGGCTGAGCCCAAAGCCTACGATAAGTGAGAGGCTTAGCTCTATGGCTATGGTCGCGAGCTCCTCAATCCTAGCTATGGCTAGGCGTAGCCTCAATAGCTCCACCCATTAGCAACCCTAACTGCTCAGCTGTAAAGTCCTGAGGCTTGCCTATAGCAACAATTCTACCGCCGTACATCACAGCTATCCTATCGCTTAGAGACAGAACCTCTTCCAGGTCTGACGATATTAAGAGTATCGCCCTACCCTCATCCCTAAGAGAGATGAGTAGCTTCCTTACGTACTCCGTAGCGCTTACATCGAGTCCGTGTGTAGGTTCACACACAACGAGTATCCTGGGAGCTCTAGCAACATCGCGACCTATCATAAGCTTTTGCTGATTTCCACCACTAAGATACTTGACCTTGGTGAATATCGAGGGCGTCACTATCTCGAAAGCCTTGACAACGTTCTTGGCAAACTTCTCTATGCTATCAAGCGCTAAAACTCCATAGCGACTAAAGCTGCAAAGCGATGTGAGTATCGAGTTCTCCGCAACGCTCATCTCATACACAAGCCCAATAGCTCGAGAATCGGGTATGTATGCTAACCCCATTCGATACCTTTCGCTAGGTGGAAGCTCGGTAACATCGCGATCTGCAAAGAGTATTCTGCCCCTCTCAGCTCTCCTTACACCGGCTATAGCCTCGGCAAGCTCTCGCTGACCATTACCCTGAACACCAGCTATGCCCAGTATCTCCCCTGCCTTAACCTCGAGGGAAACCCCTCGAACAGCATAGACTCCTCTATCGTCTCGCACCCAGAGATTCTCGATCTTTAGCAGCGTGGGCCCTGGCTCTCGATACTCCTTCCTGATCTTTAGAAACACCTCACGTCCAACCATCATCTTAGCGAGCTCAGCTTCGCTTACACGATCAGCATCCACAACCCCTACTACCTGTCCTCGACGAAGGATTGTTATCCTATTGGCTATAGCCTTAACTTCACGAAGCTTATGCGTAATGAATATCACGGTAACACCTTCCTCACGTAGCTTCCTCAACATATTGAACAGGGACTCTACCTCTATGGGTGTTAAGACAGATGTCGGCTCATCGAGTATCAGAATCTTCGCACCTAAGAGCAGCGCCTTGAGTATCTCTACACGTTGCTGAATCCCTATAGGCAGATCCTCAACAACAGCATCGAGCGGTATCTCCATACCCAGCCTCTTAGAAAGCTCCTCCACTTGTTTACGTACCTGAGCAATAGAGGTCTTTTTAATAGCTGAAACGGCTATGAAGAGGTTCTCCAAGACCGTGAGAGTGGGTATTAAAGCGAAGTGCTGATATACCATCGCTATACCTTTACGTATAGCATCTAGAGGACTTC
>DQTV01000008.1 GCA_015662595.1 Ignisphaera aggregans | reverse complement strand
TGGTTGAAACGGTTTTTGAGCAAGAGTTTCTAGGGGTAGACCAAGGAGAAAACTCGTCATAACACTGTTTCCAGCAGCTAAACCCCATAGCTATACACGGTGTACTATCTACAAGCTCTATAACCTCTTTCCTAAGAATCTCAACGAGATTCCGATAAACATCCCTATCCTCAAGAGCTTTACTGATCCTAGTAACAACATCAGCTCCATAGACAAGCTGAGGATTTAGCTTACGGTCTTCCCACAGAGTGTTGCCCTTCTCATCAACTATCGCGTAGTGTATAGTTGTTGTACCAACATCTATGAGTATAGCTCTATAGATATCGCAATCCCCTTCAACAGCACCTAGAAAACCGAGATCCCAAACCTCAACCAAGCTCTTTACGGTCTCCCCACATTTGCTATAGTCAAAGAGAAGAGCTTTAGAAACAGCTGGAACCTCGTTAACAACTCTAAACATAGGTCTAGGCTCTCTAATGGGTATGTCCATCGATAGTACTGAGACGGGTTTTTGAGGCATTGAAATAAGCTCAACCCTGGTATCTCCAAGAACACGTACTTGACATGCAAGTCTTAGCGGTGGCTTAACACCTCTCAACCTCTCTATAGCTGTAGGTGGTGAAACCTCTCCCCATACCTTAACGAGGCATTTTCCACATAGACCCCTACCACCGCAGGGAAGGTGGAGAATACCGTGTTTAGCGAGTTCCTGACCTAGGTTAGAACCGTAAGCAACCTCTATAGCTCTAGAGCCGATCTCTACGATAGGCATTAGCTACTCAGCTCCTGAGCAAGTCTATTAACGATCTTCACAGCCTCAACAGCATCTCGAGCCCATGCATCAGCACCAATCTCCTTAGCTAGCTCAGGAGTTGTTGCTGCACCGCCGATAATGATAAAGACTCTCTTTCTGAGACCTGCTTTCTCAAGCTCTTCAACTACGGTCTTCATATACCTGGCCGTCGATGTGAGGAGAGCGCTCATACCAACAACGTGCGCTCCATACTCTTTAACAGCTTCAACAAACCTCTCCGCAGGTACATCAACACCGAGATCTATAACCTGATGACCAGCTGCCTGAAGCATTGCTACCACGATACTCTTACCTATGTCGTGTATATCGCCCTTGACGGTGCCTATGACTATGCGTAGACCCTTTCTAACAGCGTTCTTCGAGCTTTCAGCTCTTATAAGTGGTTCCAAAAACTTCATAACGTTCTTGAAGATGTCGGCAGCCTCGATAAGCTCGGCTATGAAGTACTCTCCGGATTCGAATAGCTTACCAATCTCGTTCATACCCTCGCTAAGGGGGCCCAAAACGATTTCGGTAGCGCTAACACCGCTTCTAAGAGCTTCTCTAACCGCTTCCTCAACGCATACCCTGTCGAGATCTACGAGACACCTCCTAATCTTCTCAAGCACATCCACAGATCTTCACCTACCAACACCTCTACTATGTGCTGAAAGCTCTGTTCTGTGTAGAGATATAGAGCCTATACAGCCCTTAGCTAAGCGCTCTACCCCATGCCAAACCTTTAAGGTATAGCCAGTTTTTGTAGCCCCGAACACCCAGTATAGACACAAAGCTAGGAAGCTGTGGCGATGAGGTATGAGGACTAGTCATGTTGGGAGCTTCCCCCTTCCCTACAGCTTAGAGAATGTAGAGCGTGTTCTGAGAGATCTAGCTGAGCTAGAGCTGGACATCGCTCCGTATCCACAGATGAGAAGCTTTGTCGAGATATACATAGAGCCTCTCATCAGTGCTGGAATTGTTGAGAAGCGTGGAGATCTCTACATCTCTACGCTAGAGGCCTTAGACATATCCAGAGTACCGCAGCCTCGTATACCAGAGGCTGAGCACAGTATCAACATCGTTAAGAGGTACGGTCTTGAGTTCAAAGGGCTTCGAGCTCCGGTAACTGGGCCCTTCACCCTCGCCTCCCGAATATATGTTGGAGATCCATCGCTTGGACTCTCAGCAACAGCGTTAGCAAGACCGAACATAGTTAGAGAGTTCTTCGTTCCCTACGTAGCTAGGTTTGTGGAGTATCTTCAGAGTCTTGGCTACAACTACGTGTTTCTAGACGAGCCCATACTAGGCATAGTCGTTGGTAAGAAGAGGGTTCTGTTTGGCTATAGCGAAAACGATATAGTTACCGCTCTAGACACGATCTTAAGCGTGTTGAATCGCGCCGAGGGTGGAATACATGTGTGTGGAGCTCTATCCCCAAAGCTATTCGAGATACTGTGCTCAGTGCCTCGAGCAAGGTATATCAATATAGAGTTCCACGACTCTCGACAAAACCTAGACATCGTCTCTAGAGAGCTTCTAGAGCGATACGATAAGATTCTTGCACCTGGTGTAGTGAGCTCTAGAAACCCAGCTATCGAGAGTGTTGATGAGATTAGATCCCTTATTAACAGGGTTCGGGAGGTTGCTAGTGATAGAGTTGATCTAGTTTCAGCAGACTGTGGCTTTGCCGGTTTGAGAGAGGCTTTACCAAGCTGTGAAGAGTGCTACGCTATCGCTATCGAGAAGCTGAGAAGGATCGTAAAGGCTGTACGCTCCCTAGACGTTGACTAGCCGTGGGTGTCAGCGGTATCAGCGACGCTAGACACAGTATCGGCATGACTATGGCTATCACGTGTAGAGAGCGGTCATAGATTAGTCCAGCGAGTACACTACCACACATCCACGAAGCTCCGAAAACGAAGTTGTATACTCCATAGGCGTACCCCCGCTGTGTAGGTTCAACGAGATCCGCTACAGCAGCTCTCATAGCAGTTTCGCACACCCCCATAACGAAGCCCCAGCAACAGCTGGCTATGAGTATGGCTATGGGGGTTCTAAACGCTAGGAGTACAGGTATCGAGCTAGCTACTATCGGGGCTAACACCAGTACTCGAAGTCCATAGACATCGTATAGCCAGCCGATAGGGATAGCCACAGCGGCGTCTATAGCCATAGCCACGGTGTAGAGCAGGGGGATGATATGGTCGTTAACAGCGTTTACATCCTTGAGATAGTACGAGACTATTCCCCAGTGAAGAAAGCCTATACACAGCATGGTTACGAAGGCTATGTAGAGGAGAAAGCGTAGTCCTAGTCTAGGCAACCTCACCTCAATACCTCTTCTAGCTTTGAGACTCCTAACCTCTGGGTAGAGGTACGCTCCGAAGATCGTCAACACCACAGCTATGGCAGCCGGTATCGCTAGGATTGTGAAAGCGTATCTGTACCCCCTCGAGGCTATAGCCATAGCCACGGCTATGGGGCCGATCACAGCCCCCATCTGATCCATAAGCTCGTGAATACCGAAACCTCGACCTTTACCAATACCTTCAGAAACCTCAGCGAGAATAACATCCCTAGCCGGTGTACGAATACCCTTACCACAGCGTTCAGCAACGATAATCATTACAACGTCTTGCCAACTCCTAGCAAATGCTAGGAGAGGAACCGTACACAAGTTTACGAGGTAACCACCTACAACAAAACCCCAGAGAACTCGTGGTGATGCTGTAGACCCTATGACGATACCGCTAACAAGTCTTAGGAGATACCCAACGAAATCACCTATAGCAAGAGCGCTCGCTATAACAGCACTAGCTTCGAAAAGCCTTATGTAGGAGCCTAGAACTGAGCGTGAACCCTCGTAAGCTATGTCAGCGAATAGCGATACGAAGCCTAGTAGTATAAGCGTTATGAACCCTCTACCCAGGGACATGGGCTG
>DQTV01000044.1 GCA_015662595.1 Ignisphaera aggregans | reverse complement strand
TGCCGAGTGAACGAGGTAAGCGTGTGGTGTTTAAAGATGAGCGCTAGAGAAAAGCTATTAAAGCTTGTCGAGGCGTTGACAGGAGATGTAGGTCGCAAAGTCTTTGAGGTGCTCCTAGAGCATAGTGGAGAGATGAGCGACGAAGAGATTGCTCAGGCTGTCAACCTTAGAATCAATGATGTCAGGAAAGTACTTTACGAACTGGCAAAGTATGGTATGGTATCGTATAAACGCATTAGTACACGCGATAGCCTCTGGTACTCATATAAGTGGTATATAGATGAAGATGCGTTGATGAGAACTCTCTTGCAGAGAAAGAAGAGTGTATTGAAAAAACTTGAGGAGAGATTGGCATATGAGGAAAGCGGCGTATTCTATGTATGTCCAGTAGATGGTTCGAGGTATTCGTTTGATGAAGCATTTGAGAACTACTTTAAGTGTCCACGTTGCGGTTCTGACCTTGTTGAAGTTAATAATGACGCTGTCGTAGAGTACTTAAGGAGGTTAATAGACAAACTTCGTCAGGAGATAGAGGAGGATGAAAGGAATATTAGTAGTAGACCTATTTAGTGGTGCTGGAGGATTTTCACGCGGTTTCAAGGACTGTGGATTCTCGATAGCTCTAGCTGTAGACAACGATGATGCTTGTGGTCGTAGTTATAAATTGAACTTTCCTGAGGCAGTGGTTCTGGTAGAAGATATACGCGACGTTACCGGAAAGGACATTCTATACATGCTTGGTACTAAACCTCATATCGTCATAGGCAGTCCACCATGCGAACCATTTACTGGCGCTAACCCAAGGAGAGAGACCGAGCCTCTTGATAGGCTTTATAAGGATCCAATGGGCTCCTTAACCCTTGAGTTCATAAGGATTGTTGGTGAAATTCAGCCACGAATCTTCATACTAGAGAATGTACCCGCAATCATGGAAGGCCCGCTGAAGGAGGCTTTAGTCAAAGAGTTTAAATCTGTGGGTTATCATAGAATATTCTTCAACGTTCTCAGGGCTGAGGACTATGGTACTCCTAGTCATAGAAAGCGTGTATTCATTTCAAATGTTCCGATAACACCATCGAAAGAGCGTCATAGGAGGGTGAGCGTATGGGAAGCACTAAAAGATCTCCCGCCACCAGGTATGGGAGGAGTACCTAATCATGATGCCTTACCAATATCGGATAGAAAACTACGTAGAATAGTGAGGTTAAAGCCAGGTAGTGCAATGTATTACTATGAAGGAGCTGAAAAGAAACGTTTACCAAACTTCATAAGGCTCAAACCAGATTCAATTGCACCTACTGTCCTAGGCTCTTCAAGATTCATACATCCCTTTGAAAACAGACTTCTGACAGTTCGTGAGCAGGCTCGGTTAATGGGGTTTCCGGACGATCATATCTTCGTAGGTGGTAGGGATCAGCAATATAATCAGGTAGGTGAAGCAGTGCCTCCACCGTTAGCACGAGCTATAGCTCGATTTATTAAGGAGAAATATAGCGATCTTCTTCTAAGTTCATAATGGTGATCCGCAGTACTGTGGTAAGATGGGTAACAGCATGTCTCTCAGACTTCATCTCGCTATATACGCTCCATCCAGTCCACAAAGACTCGTAGATGTGGCACGCCTTGCCTTTTCATTCGATTTTGTTAAGAGTTTAGTCATAGTGAAGCCCACTGGCATGGCTGCACAGGTTGGACTAGCTGACGTAAGTAAACTATCGTATAAGACAAGTCGTAACTTACTTATCCTGCATTCGCTTAGTGAGCTTTCAGAAGTTCTTAGAGTGGATAGGATGTTTGTACTTGTTCACGATACTGAGGCTAGGAGTTTAAAGGATATCGAGATGCAGGGAGATATAGCGGTTGTAATTCAAGGTGGTGATACACCCATCCCCAAACAGGAGATAGCTACTGCAGAGCCTGTCACCGTACCCGTTAGCTATGGGTCTGGTATTCCTGTTGCAGATACAGCAATACTCCTATACATTGTCAATGAGCGACTTAGAGAAGGGAGGGCAGATACGAAGTGATGAAGGTCTTTTTATGAAGTGGTATGATATGAAAGATTGTGTATCTCGGTATATCGATTGGTTGTTCAGCTGAGACAGGTTATATCATCTCCTAACGGATCATGTGGGGTGCTTCATCATTCACTATTCACATTTATATCCTCGTGATCATAAACTTTTCTGGGATATGATGAAACGACGGTCTCCTGAATTATGATGAGACTTCTCTTCGCTGAACCAATTTGGGCTAAGACCTTATGGGGTCACAGAGGTATCCTCTAGGAGGTGGAGAGTAGGTTATGGTGAATACGGTGAGTAGCGGTATACCTCCAGTGGTAAGGATAGAGGTAAGGAGTAAGGAAGATCTTGAGCGACTAAATCTTAGTCGCGGTATTTATCAATCACTGTGCATAAACTGTGGTGGTGAAATCGATGATGTAAGGCTACTTTACCGCAATGCGTGTTCTCGATGTATGAGAACGCCAGAGATAGTTAAGGTTATGAGCTTTAGTGAGCTTGCTAAGTATGTTAAGGATGTTAAACCGGGAAGCAAGTTAGAGATGATGATCAAGATAGAGGAGTTTGTCAACGGTTTGGAAGACTACTTCGTTAAGAGCGTAGGCAGTAAGCCATGGAGTATACAAAGAAGTTGGATGTATAGGATAGCTCAACGCCAAAGCTTCGCTATGATAGCGCCTACAGGAGTGGGGAAAACCACCTTTGGTCTCGTTGCAGCTATATACATGGCGTCTATGGGGATGAAAACGTATATTGTTGTGCCAACGACAGTGCTTGTTATGCAATATGAAGAGAGATTGCTAAACTTCATATCTAAGCTCATGAAGGACCCCCATATAGCGCCTAAGGTTAGGAATATAAGGGTATTAGCCATACACTCGAAGATACCGTCAAAGAAGCGTATAGAGCTTGAAAATGCTGTACGTCAAGGAGAGTTCGAGATCTTAATAACTACATCCAATTACTTACAGAGAAAGTTTGATACGGTGTTTAAGCCTCTGCTTAGCAAGAATATGTTTATAGACTTTGTATTCGTAGACGACGTAGATGCGATAATGAAGGGTAGCAAAGCCATAGAGTTGATATTAAAGCTCATAGGCTTTGATGACAATGATATAAAGCTTGCTTACGATGCGATAGACCTGAAGCAGCGGATGACGGCATGTGAGCGAGTACTACATGAGTACCGTCGAGTATGTAGAGAGGTTGAGCTAGGTCGCAAGAGTAGAGAAGCGATTACGGAGATTATCGAGAAGCATCAGCGTTGTTTCGTTGATGGTAAGCCCATAGACTTAGTGCTTGAGGATATTCATAGAACGATTGTTACCAAGCGACAACGTTGTGGATTTCTAGTACTGAGCTCAGCAACTGGAAAAGCGCGTGGTAAAAGAGTAAGGCTGTTCCGTGAACTCCTCGGATTTAGTATTGGAACTAGGGCTGAAGTATATCGCAATATTGTGGATACGTACATAATTCCTAAGGAGAGCTCGATTGAGGAGTTGGTGCTGAGGCTTGTTAAGCGGCTTGGAAGTGGTGGCCTAATCTTTGTATCCGCTGATCGGGGAATTGAGTATGCTGAACAGCTGGCGGCGTACCTTCGAGAAAATGGAATTCTTGCAGATACTCTAGTTAGTGGTAAACAGCTCAATTTAGTAAAGTTTGCTGAGGGTGCCCTAGACGTTCTTGTTGGAGTGGCTGTGTACTATGGTTTACTGACACGAGGTATTGACTTGCCAGAGAGGGTGAGGTATGCCATATTTGTTGGTGTTCCAAGACACAAGGTATCTTTGACCAGGGTAGAGTATTCTCCCGCTACCATACTTCGACTAATAAGCGTTCTTGTAGAGGTTGTTCCCGAGACTTATCGATCAGAGTTAACGAAACTTGCAACAGTGTTGAGAAGAATTATGCGTAGGTTATCGCCTAAGGCTGTTCAGAGTCTTGTTGAGAGAGTTGAGCAGGGAGAGGTATCCACCAAATATGAAGAGGCTTTAAAGAAAGCTCATGACATGATAGCCGAGCTTCTCTCTAAGAAAGAAATCATTGAAGCGTTGCAGAGGTCTCCTCGAACAGCAATCATAAGAGAGGGGGACCAGCTCTACATACTCATTCCAGATGCGCCTACGTATATCCAAGCAAGTGGTCGAACTTCTAGGCTATTTGCTGGCGGTGTAACTCGAGGCCTTTCAATCGTTATAGTTGACGATATGAGGCTGCTTCACGGTCTTGAACATAGGCTCAAACTCTACATTGAGGACTTTCGCTTTGTGCCATTTGATGAACTGAATCTAGAGGAGGTCCTGAGGCAGATAGATGAGGACAGAGCGTTCGTACGAGAAGTGCGTAGCGGTCGTGTTATGTTAGAGCATCTCGGTCGCGAACTTGTTAAAACAGCGCTATTAGTTGTCGAGTCACCGAATAAGGCAAGAACTATTGCTAAGTTCTTTGGCAGACCTTCAACTCTTGAACTAGATGGTATCCGAGCATACGAGGTGGATATTGGAAGCCTTCATCTGATAATAGTTGCTAGCGGTGGTCATGTATTCGATATAGTCGAAGAGGATATCTCGGCTAACAACATATATGGAGTTCTCAAGGTGCCTTCCAATGGTAAGGTGAGGTTCCTACCCGTATACGGCTATCTAAAACGCTGTCTACTCTGCGGACATCAGTTCGTAAAAGGTGAGAAGTGTCCACTCTGTGGATCCACTAGGATAAAGGACTCTAAAACTACCATTGAGGTACTGCAACGGTTGGCATTGGAGGTAGACGAGGTTCTCATTGGGACAGACCCTGATGCTGAGGGTGAGAAGATAGGGTATGACATCGCCTTGGCCCTCGCACCTTATGCTAAAGAAATTAAAAGGATTGAGTTCCACGAGGTAACACGAAAAGCTATCCTGAATGCTTTAAATTCACCGAGAGGCATCGATATGAGACTTGTTGAGGCGCAGATCACAAGGCGTGTTGAAGATAGATGGATAGGCTTTGCACTATCAAACTACGTAACGATGAAGCTCAGCGAGTTATTGCAGGTTAAAGGTCGTTTAAGTGCTGGAAGAGTTCAAACACCTACTCTAGGTAGAGTGATCGAGCTGTTCTTGCATAGACTAAAGTCGATGAGGAAAAGCGTGTTCCTCTATGTTGGAAATCTGGTCATTGAGATTCCCAGAGCATTGTTTGAGTCTGCAATAGGTGAGAAGGTTCGTAAGGTTGAACTGAACAAGCTAAAGGTTGTCTTAAAGCCTGTCCAAGTTGAGGTAGTGGAGATACCTCCTCCACCTCCTTTCACAACTGATACATTGTTAGCAGAGGCATCGCAAGTATTTGGATTTGGAGCTCCAGAAACCATGAGGTTAGCGCAAGAGCTCTTCGAAATGGGGCTGATAACCTATCACAGAACTGATAGTACAAGAATTTCACCCACGGGAATAGGTATCGCTCGTGAATATCTACAGACAGTATTCAGTGATGAAGCTCAGACGCTATTTGTGCCGAGAACTTGGGGTGAAGGTGGAGCGCATGAGGGTATTAGACCTACTAGGCCAATTGATAGCGAGAGACTACGGGAGCTCATTGCGGAGGGAGTAATAGAGCTAGCTGCGCGAATTACATCAAAGCACTACCAGCTCTACGATCTTATATTCCGCAGATTCATAGCAAGCCAGATGAGAAGCGCCGTTGTTGAAAGAACAACATACCTTATCGAGGTTTATTACGTTAAGGAGGGTATGCCCATAAAGATCTTTGAGACTACAGCGTCAATCATCACCGATGTACTATATCCTGGCTTTATGCTTATATACATGCCGCTACGTGTTATGCCCTTACCAAAAGAGATAGTTGAGCTAACGCCCCACAGTATTAAGTCGAAGAGTGTAAGCGATGTTGTACTACCTTCGCAGGGAGATATAGTTAAGTGGATGAGAGAGGTCGGTATAGGAAGGCCTAGCACATATGCTAAGATAGTTGAGGTACTGCTTCGCAGGGGTTACGTGGCTCAGCGTCGGGGTAAAGACGTTCTAGTACCACGGATGAAGGGAATGCTTGTATATGCTGTGCTTGCAGGGCTTAACCTCCCAGAAACTAGGAATGAGTTGTTGAGCGAAATCGATAGAATAATAGACATGATAGTGAGGAGAGTTAAACTACGCAACGTAGAACCTGAGGTACTGAAAAAGGTATTGGCGGAGGCTGTTAAACAAGCTAAACATGGAATAGTGAGTATGGTTTCACTTGATCGAACAAGCGAGCTACAGAAAGCGATGAACCTCATTGAGAAGGGTGAGGTCGAGTATGAGGACGTTCTTAATGAGTTGTTTAAAGAGATGTGTGAGAATCTACTGATACCAGAGTTCAAGTACGTTCCGAAGGAGGTATGTACGGCTTGAAGTATGATGAGGTAACAGTAGCAGCGCTTCACATGAAAATCGAGTTGGCTAACAAGAGGAAGAACCTAGATAAGGTAAGGTACATGGCTAAGATAGCTAAGGATGTTGGTGCAAAAATCATAATACTGCCATCGATGTTCAACACCGGGCCTGTCTTAAGTGAAAAGTATAGGATGAGAGTTAGTCGCAGAGGTGCTGTAGAGACGATTCCTGGCCCCTCATCGGAGTATTTGTGCAAGATATCTAACGATTTGGGAATATCCATTGTTGCGGGACCGATACTTGAACGCGTTGGTTCAAAGACTTACCTTACGGCCTTCGTAATAGAGCCTCTGCGCTGTGTAGCCGCTAAGGTCCGTAAGGTATGCAGTCATAAGAAGATCTCGAGTGGGTCCGAACCTCCGATAATGGATCTAGGTATTCGCTTTGGACTGTTCATAGAAGATGATATATTGCTACCTGAACTTTCGTTATATAACATCTTAGTGAACATCGACTGCATCATAGCCTTCCTTAGATTGGACGATGAGGGTATTAAGCATAGAATAGCTCTCTTTGTTCGCTCCATGGAGAATTCAGTAATTAGTATCGGTATTGGCGGTATAATTGCTCGTGGAGGTGAGATACTCTTTGAAATACCAACCACGGTAGTTGATGAGCATGGAAACTTAGTTGAAGAAGCGAAAGGTTTTGAAGAACGGGTAGTTTTAGTTAAGGTAACGAAGCAAAAGAAAAGCGGTGTTATGAACCTCGCTGGACGTAAGAAGATACTTAAGGAGATAAAGCGCTTAGTCTCAACGCTTAAATCTAGATGATCGATGTTCACGCTCTTCAATATTAATGGCTTTAATAAGCGTAAACCAGATCAAGCGCTTGGGGCTGTAGTCGGCTTTTGCTGCTGAGTAGCTAGTAAACAGATAAAAACGCTTTGACCTATAAAACGCAGACCGGTATGGCTCATCAATCTATTCTATGTTTTTCGGTAAAAGAAAGTCAGGTGCACTCTCAACGTTAACTATGGGTATAGCTATGTATCCCGGCTTTGTAGTTCGCGAAGGCTCAATCTTCTCACCGCTCTCATCGAGCTTTATCAAAACGTACTTTGCTTCTCTGAAGCTCTCGTTTTCATCGACTACGTAGTAAAACATTGGTATACCATAGTAGTTGTAATAATCTCGAAATACTGCTAGAAAGCCCAGTATTGTCTTACCATTATTGCTACGGTATCGAACGATGTATGTTGGCTGCATGGCTGCGGCGACGCTACTAGCCATCCTTACAAGATCGCTGATCGATGCTAGTTTTATCGCGATAACAGGTTGAAGAGTTGAGGAGCAGTTTGTCTGTCGATGGGAGGGCATGGTTATAGCATCACTTCTTTGGCAATGCTATAATGAGGCGTCTTGTCTTTGAGTATATCTCTACAACTCCGCGGTTTGCAAGTTCTAACAACACCTTCTTCGCAGTACTATACTTGAGATTGTATCGCTGGGTCAAAATGAATGGGGTCACAACATCTAACCCTCTTATATCGTGAGCGATCTTATCGACGAGAGCTGGGTCTACAAGGCCAAGAGCTTGTCTCTTCTCTCTCCTCTCCTCCTTCTTACGTACTTCTTCACGCATCATTCTAGCTTGGCGTTTCTCTATAGCAGTGATTGGTTTACCGCCCTTTGTACCCAAATTTAATCACCGCGGAGCTACTCTGTGGGCGATGCCTAGGCATACAGATTTGGGTTCCGTCTTATAAATTATTATCTTTGCTAAGGATTAACGTGGTGATTACAATGCGTATTGT
>DQTV01000003.1 GCA_015662595.1 Ignisphaera aggregans | reverse complement strand
TATATGATGTCGGAGGGTCCGAACTCAACTATCTTTCCAGCGTACATGATAGCTACCTTATCCGCCATCTCAGCTATGAGCGATAGGTCGTGGGAGATCAGTATGAGGGACATGTTGTGCTCCATCTTAAGCTTCTTCAGGAGGTTCACTATCTGAGCCTGTACAACTACGTCTAGAGCTGTTGTAGGCTCATCAGCTATCACCAGATCCGGGTTCAGAGCGAGGGCCATAGCTATAACGACGCGCTGCTTCATACCACCGCTAAGCTCGTGTGGATAGGCCTTCACTCTGCGAGGGTCTATACCAACCATCTCTAGAAGCTTCTTCGCTCTCTCAAGAGCTTCCTCCTTAGTAACGTCCTTCTCATGCGTCATTATCGCCTCGGCTATCTGATCACCGACGGTCTTGACCGGGTTGAGAGCGTTCATAGCTCCCTGAAATATCATGCTAATCCTCTTCCACCTAAAGTCTCTCCGTAGAATATGTTCAGGTAGCTGAACGAGATCCACACCGTCAAACACAATCCTACCACTAACAATCCTACCGGGTGGGGGTACGAGTCTTAGAAGCGCAAAGCCAAGCGTTGACTTTCCACAACCCGACTCTCCTGCTAGCCCCAGAACCTCACCTCGATTAAGCTCGAGATCAACATTATCCACAGCCTTGACTATCCCTCGAAGAGAATAGTAGTAGACCCTGAGCCTTTCAATCCTTAGCAGTGGCTGTGACATACCTACACCTCAAAACCGTGTAGAGTAGAGGTTCTAGACTTCGAGTCTAGGCTTTGATGAGTAGAGGCTGGTAATAAGTTCTGCGCTTTCCATAGCTAGAATGCCAGTACACAGTGTTTACCTAAAACATTGAGTCCGAACAGACATGTCGACGTCAAGACCGCGAAGGATCTCCTTAATCTACATCGCTACCGCGCTGCCTTCACGACACCCGTTTTTCCAAGGAAGATATAGTGTCGACGATACTACAGTACTCGTTGGGGTAGGTGTTAGCGATGAGGTATCCTAGAAGAGCATTCGTAGGGTTGATTAGGGATCACAGGTGTCGTATTGGGAGGATCAAGGCCGTTAAGATGAGGGTGTATAGCAGTGGTAGTGCGGGTGAGGCTCAGGATAGTTCGGGACAATATAGTTGTTGAGACGAGTGCTCTGGTTAACAGTGGTTATGAAGCTGAGACACCGCAGTTGTTGATACCGATAAAGCTAGCTCAGATACTAGGTCTATGGCCTCCCAGAACAGGTTTTGAAGAGACTGAGTATGAAACTGCTGGTGGGCCTCTAAGAGTGTGGGTATTTCCGAGAGCGTGTAGAGTGAGTGTAGTTGTAGAGGATGTTACGGTACCCGAGGTGGAAGCTGACATCGTTGTTTCGCCTATAGCAGATGAGGTTCTGATCAGCGATAAGATGGCGAGTGAGTTACAGATAGCGTTAGAGGATGTTGGTAGGGGTTTGTGGAGGTTTAGGTGGGAGCCTAAGGATAGGGTAAGACGTAGTGAACCAGCAAAGTACTGGAGATAGTGTTGCAAGCTAGGTCGAGGATATCTAGAGCGTGGTCTTCCGGAAGTACTACGTGTTGAGAGTTGTAGCTCGGCTACGGACGAGACACGGTGTAGAGCTGGTTCGTGGGTTAGCGGTATGGAGTTGGAGAACGTGTTTCACTACCTCCCTACGCCTAGGTGACTATATTTGGTAGGTGGTTCAGGGTGCTGGATCGATATTCTTCGCCTTGGTGTCGAGGCTGTGGTGGTTATGGCTAGAGGTACCCCTCCTCAACAAGTCTTAGCTGAGCTACTTCGACTACATGTGTCGATATCTGGAAGAGCTGTTCTTCAAGATCTTTAACAACGTTTATCGGTCTCAGGTAGGTTCCTCGAGCATGAAACCACCCTTTGCCAGCTCTAACAACTCCATCTCTAGACGTTATCGGTCCATAGCCATAGAAAACCCATCCATGGCTACACCTAGCTCTAAGACTTATAATAGAGTCGCGACCCCGAGTATCAACTCTGAACGTTATCTGTAGGTAGGGTAGACCGCTCTCAGGGTCTATAACCGTGGCGGTTGCGTAGGGGTATCGCTCAGCCGCATAGTCGATGTATAGAAGAGCCTTGCTATCCACATTCCTAGCCAATTCGATACACTTCCTCAGCTCATCATCAAAATCGTGAGTTTCAACCCTTACAGAGCTACTCACGTAAACCACCCACTATCCAGACCATGCATATCTATGCAAAGTCACATTGATAAACTCTATACCTCTACAACCACAGCAACACCTATTCACACCCTCACACCGTAGCATGGCTAGACCTTGACAGCAGCGATTCCGGAACACCGGACCCGAGATAGCTGAGCAGGATTACAACACCACATTCCATTCCAAGGCTTTACTCCACGTGTTTTCTCTCTAACACAGCAGACTCTTCAGATCTATTTCTGTGAACCCTCCTAACGAGCGTGACGATTCTCAACACTCCATCGATTCTTATAAGCTTAGCCTCTACACCATACACATCCTCTATGAGTTGAGGAGTTAGCACCTCCTCCGGTCTTCCATAGGCTTTGACCTCGCCTCGATTCAGTATCAGGATCTTGTCGGAGTAGTCTATCGCGAGATTCAGATCGTGAGTGGCAATCACCGTCGATATCCTCTGCTCTCTTGTAAGATCGTGGACTAGCTTCATCACGTCGTGTTGACGTCGAAGGTCTAGAGAGGCTGTGGGCTCATCTAGAAGCAGTACGCGAGGCTTCTTTGCTAAGGCCTGAGCTAGAAACACTAGCTGTCTTTGTCCAGTGCTAAGCTCATCTAAGCGTTTCTCCGCCAGATGTTCTATCCCTAAAAGGGTTAGGGCTTCGTATGAGATCTCGATGTCTTCAACGTCTACCCTCCAGCTTCCGCGAGGAACGAGTCTACCCAACATCACGAACTCTAGCACTGTGAGGAGGGGAGGTGCTTTAACGTCTGGCGTAACGTAGCCTACGACCTTGGCTAGAGCTCTTGATGAAGCTCTGCTCGGGTCCATGCCTGCAACGAGGACCTCTCCTCTCAGAGGCTTTATGAAGCCGGCTAAGCATCGAAGTAAGGTGGTTTTGCCAGCACCGTTAGGACCCACCACCGCTAGAATCTCACCTGCTTCGACTGTGAAGCTCACATCCCTTATCACTGGATTTCTAGGGT
>DQTV01000032.1 GCA_015662595.1 Ignisphaera aggregans | reverse complement strand
TTTAGCCAAACAATGCAATGGCTCTCATCTACTCTGTCTTCACTTAAGTCTGAAGAGCTTCTACGCACCTAGGCAGGTTCCTGAGGGTTAAACATGTAACATCACTATACCATAGCTTACTGCCTCATATCGTCCTTTAGTTTCTGAGCATTGTTATAGATCATTCATGTATTTGCTACTCATATCCATTTTAGAAACTATAGAAGGTCTTAAATGATTGAGAGGTAACAAGGAAGATTATGAATTATGCCATAGAGTACTAACAAGGTGCTAGGTATCGGGAGTTGGTGAACATATTCGAGAAGTATATAAGGAAGCGTTAACAATATACTGTAGCTATGAAGATTACAAAGATAAGATATGTACGGAGTCTATTGGTTGTGTTGAGGCTGAGCTGTTTGATAGGTATAGTCCGCGGACATATGAGGCTATTGTTAGAGCGCTTCCAATAGAGTCTATAGCCTATAGATGGGGATGCGAAGTCTATTTCACAACTCCGGTTAGGGTAGAGGAGGAGAACTCGTTTGAGACTGTTGATAGGGGAGCTATAGCTTACTGGCCTCCAGGACAAGCTCTATGCATTTTCTGGGGCCCTACACCAGCGAGTAGAACACCTAGCGAGATAAGACCTGCTAGCCCAGTAAATGTGGTTGGTCGTGTTCTTGTAGATCCAACAGTTTTCGATAGAGTGCGTTCTGGAGAGAGGATAAGAGTAGAGTTAGCGTAGTGTAGAGCTTGGCATATATCTACACGTTTTTCCTCAAAACATTTATTAGGTGTTGGACTCGCGTCCTGTATCCTCGAGAGCGGAGTTGATAGAGCTGTTCTCGCCCTGTTGAGAGTATCTCAAGAATAACATTACTTGTTGTTATAACCATAATGTTTAAGCGTATACCTAGCCACTTCGTGAACTGGGTGTGTTACGCAATGTCTAAACCTCTTAGCGAGAGGTTTGGTAAGCCTATTCTTAACAAATTCGGTAAGAAGATATACCTTGACCAGATGACGATGAAGGAGATCGAGGAGCGGGTAAAGGAGAACGACATCGTTATACTTCCGGTAGGCTCTACCGAAGCTCATGGACCCTTTGCACCTGTTGGTGAAGACACGATCATAGGTGTATCGATAGCTGAGCGAGTTGCTTACGAAACTGGTGTTACGGTAGCTCCACCGATATTCTACGGCAGTCACCCAAGTCATCACTACGGGTTGAGGGGTACCATACCCGTTAGAGCCACTACGTTGATAGAGTACGTATCTGATGTAATACGATGGCTTGCAAATGCAGGGTTTAAGAAGATCATAGTGCTGAATAGCCATGGACAGGAGTACGTGCTGCCGATAGCCAAGGACATAGCCATAATCGAGAAGGGCGTTCACGCACTTATCCTAGTAACGAGTTGGTGGATGTGGGTACAGGACCTTCTAAGAAAAGCTGGTACAGGAGAAGAGATAGCTCCTGGAGTAAAGCTAGAGAAGCCCTTCATCCACGCTGACGAGGTAGAGACTAGCGTTGTGTGGTATGTAGCTCCAGAGCTTGTCGATGTTGAGCTACTCAAGAAGGAGGGTAGATGGGGTATTGTCAGAATCATACCCGGTAAATGGGTAAACGCTGCTGGTAACGTATTTCCCGACAAGCCATTTAACTGGTACGATGTTAGCCATGCACCAGAGCTATACTACTACCCACGAGGATTCGTAGGCTGGGCCGATAAAGCAGATCCAAAGAAGGGCGAGATACTCGTCGAGACAGCTATAAAGAGAATGATAGAGTTCATCGAGTGGCTTAAGAAGACCTATCCACCCGGCAAGATACCCAGGACATGGATTGAGTACGAAGACTACGAATTTACAAAGCCTAGAGAATGGGTTGAACCTCCAGAAGTAGTTAAGGAGTAGACCACACCACACCCCTTTTCTCCATCTCAACACGTGTTTGAGGTGTAGGTGTCTATTTTGAAGCTTGGCGTAGCTTATGCAGTTCGTGAAGAAGTTGGTTTTGAAGCTCTTGTTGAGGCTCCACTTGAAAAGGTACTCGATATGTTGACAGAGCTTGGGTTTAGCGGTATCGAGCTCAACATAGCCAACCCTATGAAGTTCGATGTCAAGAGGTATAGGAAGGCTATTGAGGATAGAGGTCTTCAGGTACCTGTCATATCTACGGGTCTGTCATACCTAACCTACGGCTATTCTCTAACGCATTCCGATAACGAGATGAGAAGGAGATCGATAGAGTTCTTCACCAAGTATGCTGAGATAGCTCACGAATTTGGTTGTGATAGAGTGGTGATCGGTCTTGCTCGGGGTAGAGGGGATAGTCCTCAAGCTCTCGACATGCTTAGAGACTCTATTGCAAAGATACTCGAGGCTACGGAGGGCCTAGGCACGATCCTACTTCTTGAACCGCTTAACAGGTACGAGACTAAGCTGATTAACAAGGTGAGTCAGTTCGTAGAGTTCGTCAAGAGTATGGGTTGTCCAAAGAGGATTAGAATGCTCTTCGACACATTCCACATGGCTTTGGAGGAGAGGGATCCGTATACAGCCCTAATCCAGTCTAGGGACTATCTAGGCTATGTACATCTAGCTGATAGCAATAGACTTGCACCCGGTATGGGCATGATAGACTGGCTCAAGATCATAGCCATCCTCAAAGCCATAGGCTACAACTACTTCGTAACCGTAGAGGCTATTCCACACCCAAGCTTTGAAGACATGATAAGAGTTGCAAGCGCTACCCTAAGACCGATAATAGAGATGCTTGGTTAGAGCTCGCTAGCCCTGTAGATGAACGACATCACCAGCATCAACAACAATCCTCTCTCCATCCCTAACCACGACTAGACGACCATAGCTATCCACATCCACAGCTCGACCCCTAACAACCTCTCCATCAACTGTATGCACCTCAACAAGCTTACCAAGAGTATCGCTTAACGCCTTCCACTTAGAGATAATGTCGTCGTATCTTCCCACAGCAAGATCTCGATATAGATTAGCTAGCTTAGCCAACACGGCTAGGAGTAGAGGTACTCGAGGTATAGACGTACCAACGATATCGCGTAACGCTACAGCTTTCTCACGAAGTTGCTCGGGAAGCTCGTTATTAACGTTGATCCCTATACCAACAAGAACAAACTTCACAACATCCGCTTCAGCTTCAGCCTCGACAAGAACACCACACAGCTTCCTACCTCGGTAGACAACGTCGTTAGGCCACTTCAACCTCACCTCAACATCTAGAAGCTCATTAATAGCCTCAGCCACAGCTATACCAGCGCATAGGCTTAGGAGATGAAGCATCGGTATCCTCCTAGGCCTTAACACCACGGTAAACCACAGCCCTCCCGAAGGCGCATACCAAGACCTTCCAAGCCTACCTCGCCCACCCTCCATAGACTCACATAGAACGACAGTACCCTCAACACCACCGCTCCTAACTATCTCAGCAGCGATATCCTGACTACTCCTCCCACACCTCTCATAGAATACAACCTCGTATCTCATCGACGATACCACTTCCAGGATCTGTAGGTAGCTACTCACCTTAGAAAGATCGTCCTCACGTATCAGAAGGTACCCCCTCCTCCTATCGACAGCTATAGGCATACCACGCCTTCTCAGCGCTGTAACGGCTCTGCTTACCAGAGCTTTAGAAACCCCAAGCACTTCGGCCAACTCTCTACACGATACATACTCTCCCCATCGACTTCTCAAAACCCTAAGCACTTCCCTCTCTATGTATCGC
>DQTV01000035.1 GCA_015662595.1 Ignisphaera aggregans | reverse complement strand
CTTAGGTATATCGCTTGATACGTGTACCGGCACGAATCCTGTTACCATAGAGCTGCGAAGTTTGAGAATATCGTCTAAGCTTTTCTGACCCCACCACCCTATGGGGTCGTCGTATGTTTTTGCCTCTTCACCCCATACACTTGGTGGTACAGCTATTAGGAGTGGAACTCGGGGGTAACCACGTTCTCCTACGATGATTGTAGGAGGCGTAGAGCCTTCAACAAGCTTTCCATCTATAGTCCTTAGCACCTGTATCTGTGTATAAAATCGTTGAAGTAACGGGCACCTGGGTAGACCACACAGTAGTTTACGTCCTTTACACCGTGCACACAGAGCTGCGGTGACGCGCTGTGCTAGCATAGCACACCCTTCAACTAATACAACGGTACTCAAAACTTATAAGCACTGTGCTCAGCCATAGAAGAGGGATCGAGGGATGCCTATTTAGCGAACTCCATGAGAAGCTAAAAGTGGATAGACGAACACTTAAGGCGTTAATTCGAGAACTCAAGAAGTGGAAGGCACATGCAACAACATTACTTAGTTTATATATACCTCCAGGTAGACCTATAAGCGACGTCGTCAATCTACTACGGCAGGAACTCGCCATAACAGAGAACATAAAGTTGAAGAGAACTCGTGAAGCTGTCCAGACCGCATTGTCGGCAGCTATTGATAGGCTTGTCCGGATACGCGAAACGCCGCCAAACGGTTTAGTAGTTTTCGCTGGCAAGAATGAGGAGACAGGCGATTTCATAGCATTAGTCTTTAGTCCGCCAGACCCAGTGCCGGTATTTTTCTACAGAACAGACAAGGAGTTTCATACGGAGTTCCTCGAGCCCATGATTGAGGAAGGCGATGTGTATGGAATTGTGATTATAGAAAGAGATGAAGCTACCATTGGGATCCTGAAACCCTCTGGGATTCAAGTTCTCGAAGAAATAGAGTGGTATGTGCCTGGTAAACACCATAAGGGTGGGCAAAGTCAGCGTCGATTCGATAGAATAATCGAGCAGATAGTGATGGAGTTCTATAAGCATGTTGCTGAGAAAGTAAACAAGCACTTCTTACCGCTTTTGGAACAGGGTAAGCTTAAAGGTGTGATTGTAGCAGGCCCGGGGTATGCGAAGTACGACTTTCTTAAGGAAGCTGAGAACCTCGATTATAGGATTCGCAAGATTATCGTGGGTGAGCCAGTAGACGTTGCTTACCAGGGTTATGCGGGTCTTCGCGAGGTTGTTATGAAGACGCGCGACTTCTTAAGCAAGCAAAAGTTTGTTGAAGCTATGAAGGCTTTAGAGGAATTCAAGTATCATCTAGCTAAAGATGACGGTTATGCTATATACGGCCATAACGAGGTTCTAGAAGCACTAAAACAGGGTGCAGTAGACAAGCTATTGATATGCGAAGAGTATCCAGAGTTTGAAAGGTATGAAAAGCTAGCTGAAGATTCTGGGTCTAAGGTGGTTACGATATATAGTGATATGGACGAGTATGAATGGTTCAAGAATGCATTTAGCTGTATAGCTGCTATAGCACGGTATCCAGTGCAATACTAAGTTTCTTGAATTTGTTTCCAGTTCTCAAACTACCGCTATGAGCAATAATGTCGCTGTGCCACCGATGTCTTAGCCTATGAGATTCAGTGTCTTGAACATTTTGTATAGGGCTAAACGTTTAAAGCTGCGATAAGCTTCGTAGACTTAACTTAGGCATGAAGATCGGTGATTATGGTTGTGCATGCGTATAGATTTGGTATGTTCGTTGGATAGCAAGAGTGAGTGTAACGCGCTATACGAACGTGTACGCGAGATTGTCGACATTATGGCTCTTGTGATGGATTGCTGTGTGGAGTTTAGAAAGCTGGTACTACCTGCTTCAAAAGAGTGGTTTAGTGTGAAGTTGCCTATACTTATTGTTAATGAGAATGGTATGGTTCGTGCTATTGAAGCATCTGTACTCTTTGAAAACGGTGAGCAGTTAACAGATCTTAACGCTGTCCTCCATAATGTTGATGAGGCTATTTCGAAAGGTAATGGCTACGAAAATCAGATTCTTAACGTTGAGGCTGTAAGCCTGTAAGGACATCTCTCCCAATGTTCGCTACATAACGACGCTTCAAAGCGTGTTAAGGGGCGTTCAAGAATGTGACAGTAGGCTATTTTGATCCCGTTCTCTAACTTGAGTATCTCAGCGTATGGGCACGGAATCTGTAAATCGTATAGCAGGGCATGTATCGGAGCATAGATTCTGATTTCTCGGCGTTGATTCTTCCGATCTAATCTTACCCTAGAGTCCTCTACAAAGTAAGCGCAACTCACATAACGATCTTCGCGAAGACATCTCTCCGGTGATACAACGGCGTCTGTTGGTGTGCCTAGCTTAGGTGATGTACACAATCCGTGTTGATACCAAGGACAAGGCATGTATATCACGCTAACAGAGCATCCTCGGAACACTGGGTTAAACCCGATAGGAATATAAAGCCTTGTACTCATTCTACTACACCTGAGCCTAGAAACATAGTTTCACGTTAAGGTGTCAAAGTTGTCAGCGTCTAGATACTTCAAGAACACTGCACAAGTACATAAAGAGGAATTGAACTACGACAAATATGAGTACGCAGAATATGTTTACAATGAGAAGAAATCAGATGAAGAAGGTGTTGTAAATAAACTCGGTCTACGTGTTGTCTATGAGGATCCTGAGGTACTGGTTGTGACTGCACCCAATGAGGATGAGCTACGTAACATAATACTAAATCTACTACGCGAAAAGCCGATGAGTGTAAAGGAGATTCATGCAATTCTAGCTGGTATAGCGAGCGAAGACAAAATCAGAAGGTCCCTACTACGACTTAGTGAAGAAGGTATCGTCGTTCTTGATGAGGACGGTAGATATAGGCTTTTAGGTTTTCTATGACTATCTCTTGGTATTGATAAACGGCATGATGGTACTTCTCAGTGCGTACAATTAAGGTCCTTAGCCATACGTGGTTGAGCATCGTTACGTCAAGTGGTTGGTCGATTAGTGGAAAGTGGAGTTCCGCAGTAGGGACAGAACCTAGCATTCAATGGTATGATCTGTCTACAGTTCGGGCATAGAGATGAGGAACTATATCCTGCTATAGTAGACGTCATCACCTGTGGATAGATGCTGGTCATAGCTTGATGAACGCCTATCTGTTGTGTTAGCACATGATTCGGCACGTTATCTCCCTGTACTGTATGTAAAGGTGTAGGACCTTGTGTACCTAGGGGATTCTGTGTCAATGTCGTGTAAGTGTGCATTAATAGTACTTGTGGAGTAGGACCGTTAGCTCCTTGAGCTACCTGATTTGGCATGAATATCCTCATGTACTGAGCCTTTATGTCCTCTTTAAGCATGTGTATGTAGATCTGAGTGGTTTTAATGTCTTTGTGACCTAGGATCTTCTGTAGAGCAACTATATTCATACCTCTTCGAAGAGCCTCGGTAGCGAAAGTATGTCGAAGAACGTGAGGTCTAACTTTTGATGGATCTAGCGAAGCCCTTTTAGCAAGGGTTTTAAGTCTCTTGTAAAGACCAGCATAGCTAAGAGGGATTACGCGCTCGTGGGGGGATGGTCTACGCACTGATATTTCGTGAAGTAAAAGCTGATATGTTAGCGGACCTATAAACACGGTTCGCTCCTCACCATACTTCCCATGCCTAACCCTAATCTCTCTGTTCTGAAGATCGATATCGGCGAAGGTTATGCTAAGGGCTTCCCGCGCTCTAAGACCTGTCTCCAAGAGCAGTGCTAAGATTAGAAGGTCTAGGCTATCTCTCGCAGCTTCAAAGAGCTTAATCACCTCCTCAGGCTTTAGAGTCTCTACCTCACTTCTACGAGGCTTCTTAACACGAGGTACCTCGATCGACAGCCCTGCCCATTCAAAGAATCTCCTTAAGAACATTGAGTAATAGTAGAGTGTTGTTTGTCGAGACCTTCTATCACGGTACTTCGCCTTAGCAAAGCCTCGGCGTAAACGCTCAATTCGCCACCTCTTTACATCCTCGGGTGTTATGTCTTTCAATTTCTTCCATCCTATGAAGTTAAAGAAGTCATAAAGCGCAGCTCTGTAACTCTTAACGGTTTTCTCATCTGCTCCTGCGGCTTCTAATGCTGATAGAAACTCTTCTATAACTTCCTCTGGCGGCGCCTCAAGCACATTCTTATCAGCCTTCCCCACATCTATCCTCAAGGGCTTCACCCATCCGAAGCAGGAAGCAGGTCTGCATGAAGATAGCTAGTCATTATGGACAGGTATTATATGAAGCCTGGTGAGTCAGCAAGGCCAGGTGTCGTCATGCGATCAGGAGGTAGCCAAAGTACATCATCCTCGCTGCAGAATTCCGTGGAAGCTCTTCTACAGAAGCCCTTATAAGGCGCTATCATGTGTACCGTCTCATGGAGCCGGGGTCGCCTAGCCTGGTAGGGCGCCGGCCTGCTAAGCCGGTGGGGGATAACCCCGCGCGGGTTCAAATCCCGCCCCCGGCGCCACTTTATCAAACCAAACACGGTTCTCGTTATGTTCTCCGTTACTTTGAAAAGCACTAGTTTTATGTGATACGTAGGCGTGGCGTGAACTGGTTGGAACCTCCACAAGAGATCTTACGCGGAGACCCCGATGGAGGCGACGGGCGGTCTGATAGGGTGATGAACCATTGTAGCATCAAGGGGCCGCAAAGTCTAGTCGCGTACTATGTCTGACGAAAGCCTTAAACTGAGGCGGTTTCGTAGGGAGTACGGGGCCCGTAGCTCAGCCTGGTAGAGCGCCCGGCTGATAACCGGGAGGTCGGGGGTTCAAATCCCCCCGGGCCCATCAATTCATCAGTGCTCCTAGACCTTCTCACTGCCCATAGCCTCGACCTGTACGGAGAACTCGATGTCCTCGACACACGAGAGTTTAAAGCATATTAAGTGTTTCAATAATAGATTTCACGTGGCCAAGAAGGTGCGGGGGTGCCCGAGCCAGGTCAAAGGGGTCGGGCTCAGGACCCGATGGCGTAGGCCTGCGTGAGTTCAAGTCCCACCCCCCGCACCATATATGAATATCATGTCTCGGCTTG
>DQTV01000107.1 GCA_015662595.1 Ignisphaera aggregans | reverse complement strand
AGCTCTAACGATATTGCTATACTCCTTAGCTAGCTCTACGTAGAGGTCTATGGGTATGTTTATACCTGTTGTCTGGTATGTTGTAGACTATTAGTAGACTATTATGGGTAGATCAACTCTTTCAGCAACCTTAGAGAAGTGCAGCTTTAACCTCTCTCTACCAACTTTGAAAAAGAATGGCGGTGTTATTACAACACCATCTACTCCTAGATCCCTAAAACCTTTTCCAAGCTCTATCGAGTGCTCTGTACAGTTAATACTTATACCCGGTATAACCCAGACCCTACCCCCAACCTCCTCGAGAACGGCTTTCGTGATCTCGATACTCTCTTCCTCCTTTAGATGCACAAACTCACCAGTAGTATAGTTTGGGAAGATTCCATGGACACCTCGCTCAGCTTGGTATCTAGCAAGCCATTTAACAGCATCGATATCTGTACTCAGATCCTCTCTAAATGGAGTTATGAACGGAGCTATAATGCCATAGAACCTGGGTCTAGACACACGAACCACCTAGTTCATAGCATACTCACAAAACCATATCTCCACGCTTTCTATAACCCCCAAACACTGTCAACACACTCGATACGCATCTCAAAGGCTTTCTATCTCCTGAACAACCTCATTTCCCTAGGCAATTACGATTCCAAACCTGAACCTTGGTACGGCCCAGACACATTGCCTACACGTATCGCTCTCCACATCAGCGAGTATTTGGGGGAGCCATAGGGCTTTTCTCTACGGGTCACGGTCTTCACATACCCTGTTCAATACGATAAACAGGCTTCTCTCCCTAGCCATACCTATCAACTCCTCAACATCCTGAGAATATCGGTGGTGTGAATATATGAAACACCTCTACTCCTCAATGATAGCGATTGCTCGTACTGGACTTGCTGAGCCGTTGAGTATCTTTAGGGGTATCCCTATGAATTGGAACCCAGGTTTCTTCACAAGCTCTCTTAGATTGGTGAGGTTTTCGTAGATCACTATACCCTTTGGAAGAAGCGTGTTGTGTCCAGGGAAAGGTTCGTGGTCAATGCTTGGTGCGTCTATGCCAACAGCATTAACGTTCTTCTCAGCTAAGAACTTAGCTCCCGACTCATCGAGTCCGGGATGGTTAAACCACTCTGGTGTACCAGCCTTCGCGTCGTACCCTGTGTAGAAGAGGACTATCCATCCAGGGCCAATCTCTACACCAAGTTCTCTAAGCCTCTGCTCAATTATGTTAGCAGTGATAGCAGCTCTAGGCTCTAGATCACTAACATCGATAACAACGCCTCTCCCCATAAACCTCTCTATAGGCACCCTATCTATGGTTGGAGCATCTCTGATGAAGTGTGCTGGTGCATCCACATGGGTACCGGTATGCTCAACAAACATGAGCAGGTTAGAGTAGTAGCCATGCTCCTCAATACTCGTCCACCTATGGACTATCGGCACCGGGTAGCCAGGGAATACCGGTAACCCCGTTCTAAACTCCATAGTTAAGTCGATTACCCTCCTAGCCATAGAGACACCAAAGGGGCCTTGCTCTCTACCCATATATACATAGCGGTATCTACCACACATATAGATACGTACGGTAGGTACCGATATGGATAGGGGTATCACAGCGTAGGAATCCTCAACACCTCTTCACAGCTCCATACAACGAGCTACCATAACGGTATGCGCGGAGTCCTATCGCTTATGTTAATACTGTGCATCGCTAGGGAGTTTCGTGGTGTGTCTTGGTGGGTAGGTGAAGCGATCTTCATAGCAGGGTGCTCAGGGTGTTGAGACCTAAAGGCGATCCTGTAGGGTTTAAGCTGTTTAGATCTGAGGAAGAGGCTAAGAGGTTGGGTGGGTTTACCAAGACCTACATAGCTCTATGCCAAGCGATCAGGATAGCCTCGCTGATGAGGACGACGATTATCGCAAACGCTGATAATATCGATGCGTGTGTGGTTGGTACCTACATCCTAGGATTTAAAGAGCCTCCTAAAGATCTTGAGGAGAGGTGGGTTAGAGGCTTTGCCTATACACCTGAACTCTTTAAGAAGCTTGTTGAGGGTATACACGCACTCCCTATGGGTAGCTATAGAGCTGCTGTATTCGCACCTCTAGAGAGCTTTGATAGGTATGGTGTTGAGCCAGACGGAGTTATACTCCTTGTCAACTCACTACATGCATACCTAGCGCTTGTAGGGTACTTCGATGCAACTGGACACAAACCAGTCTCGGACTTCAATGGGCATGCAGCGTGCGAGATCGTTGCAGCTGTGATGAAGGGGCGCTCACCCTGGTTAACAATACCCTGTGGAGGTGCTAGAGCTCTAGCTGAAGCACAGGATGACGAGCTTTGGCTAGCTATGAAGGTTGATCAACTTGAAAAAGCTTTGGATAGGTTAGAGGGGACAGGTCTTAGATATCCACCACCGATATTCCAGAAGCTATGGTCAGCACCAGTTAAAGAACATCCACTCACATACCTCATCGCTAGAGAGGTCTAGAGCTTCAGAGACTATCTCTCGCTATAGAACTCGAGAGGTATTTTCAACACTGCTCTCTCTATTCCCTGACTCTCGATCTCTAGCTCAAGTACGTATCTACCTAGCGAAGCCTCTATGCTTATCTGTGTAGAGCAGTAGAATCCATACCTCTGTGGATGTGCGATGAGCTTGGAGACGACCTCTCCACTGTTAAGCTCGGTGAACTTGAATCTGAATACGATATTGCTACACTCATCACCTGGTCTAAATACCCATGCATACGCCTTTACATGCCCTATACCGCTGCTATCTACCGGGATCCTAGCTCTTTCAACTAGAAGCGCGTAGCTCCTCGTGGATCCGGGTGCGGCGACCCAGCCCTCGGTGCTGCTGGGCCTGGTCCCGACGATCTCTATCCTCGCTCTCGGAGCCCTAGCACCCTCTATGGCCAGCACGAGCCCGTATCGACCCTGGCCTCGGGCTCTCCACGAGAGCTGCAGGTCCACGGCGTACCTACCCGGTGGTAGCGGTAGGAACGTGTCGTAGCCCGGGATAAGCATCTGCACCCTGGTGCAGGGCTCTCCAACAGCTAGTAGACAGGGCATGGGTACCCTGTAGGCGGTGCTGCCCGACCTGAGGACGGCGACGCCGTTCAGCACCAGGGACGCGTTGCCCGAGACCCAGCGGTCCACGATCCTAAACCTGATAGCCATGTCCTCGCCTATGTCGATGGTGGTCACGTTCCTGAGCACCCTGGTGCCGCTGGCGCTCTCTATATCGAGCTCGATATCGATGGTCCTGAAGCTCCCCACGTCCACTCGACCTCCAATCCTAAACACAGCTATGTAGTGGATACCCAGTGCGAGAGCTACGGAGCTAACCACGATACACAGCATAGCTATGACGAGAAGCCTAGAGGTTCTCGATAGAGACACAGAGCAGCACCTCACCACGGTATGCTCTACGCATCTAAAATGCTTTAGCAAGCTTAGGTACAGAACATCGTGGATAGCCACTATCGCTGTGAAGAAACCTCCTCCATGTCATGGCACTACACCCCTACGTTGTTCTCCATAGCGTATGGAGGCTCTACATAGCCTATAGAGCTCTTTACAGCTCTTACCAACCTCATCAGCTAGCTAACCAATGGCTATACCGATCAACCCCAAGTCGTAGATCTAGGGGGCTACGCTATGTAGAAACCATGTAAATGCTTTTCAACTCAATCGAGCAGCCACCATCCCTGTACAGAGAAGCCTATTAGCTATGACAAGTCTCAACCCGCTATCCATGGAGACCACAGCACCCAAAACACATCAGTACAGCTATTCCGTGGGTAAGGTACGGTCATCCCAAGTATTTTCAGAAACTGCATTTATAGACAGAGGTGTATCGTGGGTTGAGGGCGGGTTTGGAGAGGGTGGTTACGGTAGTAACGCTGCTCTCAGTGTTTATCGATCACCACGGCTGTACCGGGTAGATATATCTCGATGCTTCTCCACAAGCTCTCTAGCCAGCTCTTCAAGAAGTTGAGGTTCATATACTCTCAGAGTTGTGTCTTCAACACCATCGTCGATAACCGGAGCCATGTAGAGAGCTACTAGGCTTAGAGCAAGAGCTATGGCAATGACCATTGCGAGGGCTGGCAAAGCGGCTCTCAAACGACTCAATGAGTATCCCATTGTCTATCTATCGAGCTCATCAGCTATATAACCCTTGTCTATGTATAGAGTGTGGGCTAGATATCCCTATATAGGTCTAAATGGTCTATATAGCATATGGAGGTGTCTCCACTATGTCTCGAGGGGTTACTAAGCGTAGAGTTCAGGTTGTTGGTGGTTCTACATACACTGTATCGCTACCTAAGGAATGGGCTAGAAATGTCGGTCTTGAGCCGGGGTCAGAGGTATCGATAGAGGTTCTACCCGATTACTCGCTTAGAATCATACCTCCACGCGGTTCAAAACCTCGTGGTGAGCGATGTATAGAGATTGTTGTAACCTCTGAGAATAGGGATCTAGCGGTTCTAGAGATCCTATCTGCTTACCTAGCTGGGTACAACGTGATTAGGGTTAAGTACGGTGATGATGTTGATCCAGGTGTTGTTCATAGGATTGTGTCTATAGCTAAGAGTAAGGCTCTGGGTCTCGATATGCTTGAAGAGCGTGCTAATGAGGTTGTTCTCTACTCAGTTATAGACCCAGCGTCGTTCACCATAGACAGGATACTGGAGAAGATGATGTATACAACCAGGTTTATGCTTGAAGATATTGGTAAAAACTTTGTTCAGGTAGATGAGAACGCTCTACGCTATGTTGTTGAGCGTGATGATGTTGTTGACAAGCTCTTCCTACTGGCTATGAGACAGCTTAACCAGGTACTAGCTGGAGAGATAGACCCTTCTAGCATAGGTATAGACATCTTACCACAGGCAATGTATCTAGTCCTCATAGCTAAGAACGTTGAGAGGATTGCTGATCATGCAGCTCTCATAGCTCTAAACCTCATAAAGGCTAAGGGTAGCGAGATGCTAAACGAGCTGTTAAAACCATTCACGACATCTAAGGATGTCTATATCGAGGCTGTTAAGAGCTACTGGAGTAACGATGTTCGTCACGCAGCTAAAGCTGTTAAGCTTGCTCATGAGGCTAAGGTTCTTGAACACGAGGTTGGGAAAAAGCTTGCTAATACACCATCGCCTCCGGAACTCCATCTAGTTCTGGACAGTATAAGCAGGATTCGAGCCTATAGCATAGACATCGTCGAGTCCGTAATGAACATGCACAAGGTTAGAGAAGCCCTTAGTACTAAGGTTGCTCCACAAGCTAAGGAAGAGCCTGCATAGACCAATACACTCCCGAACCCCTTCATATCGTGAGGCTAAGCACATGGCTTTCCATCAATGCATAGACTTCTCGATCTTCGAGAATAGGGTGGGTATTGAGCTGCTTGCTAGCCTACTACTCCCATGGAGTATCGAGAGCACCACCTATATCAAAGGCTTGCTATCTCATTAAGGCGTAGAGTAGTTTACGCTATGGCTATGCTTATAGGTATCGATACTTCAATGCCTATCGCTGACCAACTCCATCAGGCAGGCTATTGAGAGGAGGCTGTGAGGGTCTTGTTAGCTACAGACCATTACCGAGATATGGCGATACTAGTCATCGCTGATATACCTTCTCTACTCACCACCTCAACACTGTATACTCCAGATGGAAGTCTTATCTCGAGACCTATCGGCTTTACACTTTTAGGCCCTACAATTCTAAAGACATCTGACTCTATCTCAAGCTTTATCGGATATCCATGTCTATAGAACTCATCTCTAAGCCATTCACATCCAGGTGGTGGGTTCAGGGGATCTATAACTATCTCAGTGCTTTGCGGTGTTATCTTACAGCTTCCACTAGCTCCTCGAAGTATATAGGTTCTACCTGGTTGTAGACCCTTTAAAGTAAACGCTGTATCTCGATAGATCTTTACATAGCCTATCCACCCCCTACACACCCAAATCTCTCTGGTATCTACTGTAAGAGCTATGTATAGATCGCCAGAGATAGCCTGGAAATCTAGGCCCGTGACTACCCTGGT
>DQTV01000070.1 GCA_015662595.1 Ignisphaera aggregans | reverse complement strand
GGTATAGCACAAGGCCATTACCAAACACTACTAGAGGCCTATCAC
The DNA here is from genome assembly GCA_015662595.1 of Ignisphaera aggregans. GTDB lineage: Archaea > Thermoproteota > Thermoprotei_A > Sulfolobales > Ignisphaeraceae > SZUA-1435. The sequence continues at coordinate 4,720 of DQTV01000070.1, read as the reverse complement.
CATACTCCTCAACTACTCCACGTGGTGAAAGCAGGTAGTTGCTTAAAGCTAGAACCCTGCCATCCCTATCAACTACAGCAAGCCCATTACGGTAAGAGTAGTCCTCGCGAAGAACTCCGTGCCATCCAACGAGACACTCACTACTCGATATCCTAACCGTATTCGTAGACCACCCAACCTTAAGCTCCCACTCCTCATACACCATCACAGGCTCCATGCTATCGATATCTATCTCCATACCATCCAGATTAGCTCGACATCTCCAACAGATCTCGATACCGTTCACAGAGGGTCTACACAGCATAGACGCTTCAGAACCTCTGATCTCGATAAACGCACTATCCTTAATCCTCATACCAACCCTCTTACCACCAACCCGAACCCTAAAGAAGCCTCTCTTAACGAGCTCCATACCGTGGTTGAGAACGGCAAGTCCCTGAACCCAGGTAGTTACAAACCTACGCTTCTCAACATCTTCAGGTCTATACCCAAGCCCGGTGTAGAGTATCAGAATCTCACTACCGTGAATAGATGCTCTAGGGTCTTCACATCCGCGAAACTCCCAGAGCTCTCTAGGCCATAGAACAACCCTTGTCTCGATAGGCCTCTCGATCTCGCCCTGAAGAAGCTTCTCAATATCGAGTCTGAAGAACCCAACGCTAGATACATAGCCATAGTAATCGAATACCAGGCGAGGAAACACCCACAGCTCTCTACCAACAATAACAGCTCCAGGGTTAAACACAGCTACAGGTCTTCTACCGTAGTTGACTACCTTTAGATCCTCGGGAAAGATGTAGGCTATGCGCTTAAACACATCTTCGTTACAGGGCCTTCTAACACCCCTAAGAACACTCATAGCCTTTGCGACGCGCTGTCTAAGAACGTCGTGGAGATGCTCCATAGAGCTAGCTAACCCCGAACACCCCCATGCCCTAAGCTACAGCCCTGACATGCATATAAGCTCCTTAGCGTAGATTGCCATGGAATGGGCTTGCATAAGCTCAACTCTATGGATATGGATAGGGATGCGAGGCTATGCACATGCCTATCTACGCCAAGCACAGTAGTACCAGGGGTAGCGTAGAGCGTGGGTAGAGGGTGTACAGAACGTGTTCAGCACGTGCATTCCTCATCACGTTTCAGTGTCGGTGGAGGATCATCATCTGTGTTGATAGGCGTTTCAGAGCTAATCAGTACTGTGGGTGATGATGCCCGTGCTGCGCTGATACGTGATGAAGCTGTGAACTTCTGACTAAGCTCTACATCCACCAGATACAGACTTCAGCTTCTCAAGCACCTCGTCTATAGGTATAGACCTTAGATCGAATTCGAGGCGATTCTCAACAGTTTTTACAAGCTCATCGCTTGTCAATGCTATGCGACTCTCTATCTCTCGAACCTTCTCTAAGCTAGCTCTCGTAGTTACCTTACGCGTACCCATAGGGCAGTACTCGACCATCTTCGCTGAGAGCTCGTATGTACCTATCCTCCTCGCGATCGCGGTAATCTCCTGCTTATCCATACCTATCAACGGTCTTAGGACAGGGAGTTCGCTAGCCTCATCGATAACAGCTAGGTTTCTAAGTGTTTGAGAAGCTACCTGACCAAGGCTTTCACCAGTTACGAGAGCTTCTGCACCGATATCCTTCGCTAAGTATGTAGCTAGCCTCATCATAGCTCTGCGAAGCAGTATAACTATGTATTCCTCTGGTGAGTGTTGAGCTATCTTGAGAGCTATGGGCCTTATGTCGATGACGTAGAGCTTCGGTCTATAGCCATAGCACCACCTATCCGCTAACACCTTAGCTACAGCTAGAGCGCTGTAGATCTGGGGATCGCCACCAATATTGAATAAAGCCATGTGTACCTCGCATCCACGCTTCATAGCAAACCACGTAGCTACTGGAGAGTCTATACCTCCTGAAAACAGCGAGAGTACAGTACCCTCAACACCTATGGGAAGCCCTCCAGGTCCCTCAATCACCTTGTCGAATAGGTATGCTCGATCTCCACGAATCTCAACATACGCTTCATACTCAGGATTCTCTAGATCAACTCTAGACGCACCCGAGTCGAGAAGCATCTTGCCAAGAACCTTCTCAACGTCTTTACTAGTAAAGCTGTGGTGCCCAACTCTATGAGCTCGAACAGCAAACACCTTACCCTTTACACGGGGTGTGAAGAACTCTCGAGCTTTTTGACATAGATCTTCAAGACTCTCAAACCTGATCTCTATAGATGGAGATACGCTGACTACACCCATAACCCGTGCAACAACCTTAGAAGCCTCTAGAGCACTCTCCTCACTATCGAAACAGCATACCCATACCCTTGCACCCGATACCCACACCCTCCCCTTCATACCCTCGCTCGTAAGCGCATCGGCTATGTTGCTGACGAGCCTACGCTCCATCCTACTACGACTACGCTCACTCTTCAGAGCTATCTCTCCATAGCGTGTAAGCAGTATCCACCTAACCACCTAGACACCTACCACAAACTGTGCTGTACACAGCTATTTACACCATTGGAGACCGTGTTCTATGGGGTGCAGAGAGTGAGGGTACTGGATCTACGAGGTGAGGAGTGTCCGATACCCATAACCAAGGCTGTTCGGACTTTCGCGGGTATGGGGGTGGGTGAGGAGATCACCATTCTCCTAACCTCGAGGAGCTGTGCTGAAGCGATCAAGAACCTGTTTGAAAGTGTGCCGAGTATGGTAAGGATCGAGATGAGTGTTGAAGGCAATGTGATTAAGCTGGTTCTGAAGAAGCTTGGGAGTGAAGGTCCGAAGCCAAGCGATGTTTCGTGTTGAGCTCAGCGAAGTCCGAAGCCTCCTCATTCATCGGTACCCGGACTCGTCATCACCTAGCGTAGGTAGGGTACTCAATGCTAAAGAGCTTTGCTAGTATGCTAAGAACCCTCGCTACTTATCGGAGGTTCGATAGCTGGTTTCAACTAGTCGACAGTCATACTTAATACCTTGAATAGCTATAGACTGTTTCGGTAGGTTAATGATGCGTAAGATAGTTGTTGAAGTAGTTGGTGTTGAACCTCCTTGTCCTAGGTGTCGAAAAGCTCTTGAGGTTGTGTATCGAGCTGTTAAAGAGCTTGGTCTTGAGGATAGGGTTAGCGTTGTTAAGCTCAATGCCAATTCTCAGGATGTTGTAGCGAAGTACGGCACTCTCTTAACCCCCGCGATAATTGTCAACGGCGTAGTTAGAGTTCTTGGACGTGTACCAGATAAGGACGAGGTCATAGACATTCTTAAGGAGGCTATCAGAAGTGAGGAAGGTGTTGAGGAAAGCTAAACGCTTTTTAAAAGCTTCTACACCTATTCTACTCCTCGCTATAAGCTTAGGGTACATTCTGTACACCAGGTTAACGGGGTCTACACTACTTGAGACACCATCTATAGACGAGATGAAGGTTTACGGACCTCTGCTACTGCCCCTAATATACGTGGCGACGTATATCGCTAGAGCGTGGGCACCACTTCTATTTGCATACATTTTAGCGGGTTTCATAAACGAGTTCATACCTAGACACGTCCTTGTAGAACGCTTTAGCAGTACTAGGCTAAGCTCGTACCTCTTAGCAGCGCTCTTCGCACCACTATTAGCTGTATGCTCATGCGTTATGATACCCGTGTTTGCAGGGCTCGTATACTCTGGAGCTGGTATAGGTCCGGCAACAGCATTTCTATTTGCAGCTCCAGCAGCAAACCTGATAGCGATTACGCTGACCGCAGACCTAGTATCGTGGAGGATAGCTATCGCCAGATTCGTAGCCGCATTAGCGATAGCTACTCTCGTAGGCTATGCTGTAGCCAGAACTCCGTGGGCACAAAGATTAGAGAAGAGGTTTGGTTCTAGAGCTACTCAGAGAGCTAAGGTGGTTGAGGTAAAGAGGTCTCTATGTACTAGGTTATGGCAGAGCTTCTTATTCAGTTGCTACCTAGCGAAGACGATACTCCCCTACATGTTGCTGGGTATCGCTATAGCTAGCTATGTCCACGCCTATGTACCTCCAACACTCGTCTCCACGTACCTAAGGGGGTTTCTAGGTATAGTCTTAGGGGCTCTCATAGGGGTGCCGATGTATACACCAACATGTGTAGAGGTGTTTCTAGTGAATGCACTGAAACACCTGGGCATGGCCCCATCAGCAGCCCTAGCCTTTCTCATCGGGGCTCCCATAACGAGCATACCCGCGATACTGGGTATCTCGAGAGTGGTTGGATGGGGTATAGCCGTGCTCTACATCGTACTGGCTATCGTGGGGGCTATCGCAGCTGGTATACTCTATCACATAGCTGTAGGCAGTGTGTGGTAGTGGTCTAGGCTAAGCATGCTGGGTTTAGAGATCTCGATAAGCACTCCCACAGTCTTGCCGTATTTTCAAACCGTGGAAAAGTTGCGCGATAGACTTCGAGAGCTAACTTCGTAGGTTAGACAGCTATGTTAGGTTTAAACGGTAGTAGATCCACCATCGTTAGCAATCCCGGTCTGTATTCAGTGATGCTCTCGGCAAGGCTTAGGAGAATAGCTGCTGTACCCATATCTCCTGGAGTACCTGTGCTCTTCCACGTAACGCTATAGTCTCGACCCTCGATTGAGATCTCCTCAAACTCCTGAGCACCTACATAGGCATGGAACTCGATTCTCACTATCTCTCTATCACCTACATACCCAGCTCCATAACCGATGAGCCCTCT
>DQTV01000061.1 GCA_015662595.1 Ignisphaera aggregans | reverse complement strand
GGCACATATATTCTATCGATTAATAGAAGCGATGTTAAAGCTATAGCGATTAGCACACCCGGAGTCGATACTATGGGCCCCTCAACTCTATGCACTACAAACTTAACGGGTTCGCTATACAGCTCTACATGAGGAACAATACCTATCTCAGCTCCAGGTTCAATAAAACCAACAACCTCTATGCTAATCATGTACGCCTCCCAATATGCAGGCCATAACAGCGGTGTAGGTGCGGTAAAAAGGTCTAGGACTATGTGTATGGCGTAGAGAAGGTATGCGGCTATGGCTATACGGACAAGCTTTCTAGATCTGAACAACCATATCACGCCAATTAGTGGAGTAGCGATCAGTGTAGCTATGACTATGCTATGGGTACACCATCTATGCATGCCAAGAAATACATCGATATCAGGAAGAAGCCCAAATAGACATAGCAATACAGCACGTCTATACCCAGCAATTCGCGAAGCTATTACATAGCTAGTTATGAAGTGTGTTAAGACGTCAGGCAATTGAGCTCACTAGCAGAAGTTTATCACGGTCTTATCGATAAGAGTGTAGCACTGCCCTTTATAACCTAGTGATTAATTCTAGAACCCTGTTCAGTGTGTTGAGGTGTGGTAACGTGATTGAAGTGCTTGCTATACTATGATGGTGTAGCTCCTCTCGGTGTATGCTATGTGTCGCAATGAAGTATCGCCGTCAGCTATAGTTAGCATAATTAGAAGCGGTTTCTGGCTCTATGGAGTTTCGATACTCAATAACCTCTTTGGCTTTGTGTACTGGTTTGCAATATCGCGTATAGGCGGTGCTCAGCTTCTAGGTTTGACGAGTGCTACAGTTAGTCTAGCCTCGATGGTATCCTCTATCCTCTCCCTAGGCATACCTACCGGGTTGATGAGATTTCTAGGGATTGAGCGAGGGAGAAGAGAGGGTCTTGCTAGATACCTATGGTCTTCAGCAATATTCCTATCGTCTATCTATCTATCAACGAGTTTAGCTCTTCTCGTACTATCCATGTTGGGAGTAAGCGTAGCTAACTTCAGTCCGTCAATGTTTAGAGCTGCATCCATACTCGTAGCGTTATCTAGCTCATCAGCCTTCACGACATACCTCATATCAACGCTTAGAACAAGAACGCTATTTCTCTCCGTATTGATAGGTAACTTACTCAAGCTGGGTATAGGCATAGAAGCCGTTTACCTCGGTTTGGGATGGTTTGGTGCTGTTCTCGGCTATGCATCGATAGGAGCTGTCAATCTATGCATAGGTCTGTACATGGCTGTGAAGACTCTTGGAGTTCGGGTAGTGCTAGACCCAAAGGCTATTCTCAGAGTCCTTAAGGCTGGGCTTACAGTATGGATACCGTCCATCATCGCCATCGTAGGTCAGTGGCTAAGCGTTCTCTTTGTCTTCGGTGTAAAGGGTGCTACCGAGACGGGCTACTACTACCTGGCCTTCACGATAACCGGGCTCGCTGTAGGAATAGCAACGTCTATGACCACGCTTCTAATACCCATACTATCGGGGATGAAGCGGGGTAGAGGATATGTTAGCTACACGGTTATGAGGTTAGGGCTCGCTATAGTATCGCCGATTGTCTTCGCATTACTTACCTATCCACACATACCGCTTGAGCTGCTAGGGCCAGAGTATGTTGCTGCCTCTAACACGCTGAGGATCCTACTCCTCTCCTCTTTTGCAACAATAGTTCTGAGCACCATCTCAAACTACATGTACTCGCTTGCACTATACCGTCATGTGACGTCTGCTGGAATTCTACAAACTACTACAAGGCTGCTACTATACATCGCGCTCGTTAGAGAGTATAGCGGTCTCGGAGTTGCTATAGCCTATAGCGTAGGGACGTATGTAGGTCTCGGCTATGCCATAGTCATGGCTAAGAGGCTAAGCGTAGACATAGATTATCGTAGGATAGCCACTATAGCGATACTCCCTGGACTACCAAGCGTACTCGCATATACACTAAACCTTTGCTGGCTTCTAGGACTACCAATCATAGCATCTACATACCTTATCTACATGAAGTTGAGGCTTATTACTAGAAAAGACCTACAGCTTCTTGCATACGCAATTCTATCTAGAGAACGGGTGTACACCCTCTATACAAAGATGAAGCCCCTTATAGACTTACTAATCCCGGAGTAGGATTTGGATGCTTTACCTATGCAATTCCTCAACGCTTATATACTTCCTCAGTTCACGAGATCACTATTGGAACTGTATAGATGTTTGGGACTACGAATTGACGTCTATCGATATTGATAGTCTTCGAGAAGCGTTGAAAAGTGTTGTTAGTGAGGTGTCTAAGGTAGTCGTTGGTAAGAGGGAGGAGATAGAGGTTATAGTATCGACATTGTTTAGCGAAGGTCATATACTGATAGAGGGATATCCAGGTACTGGAAAGACGTTGCTTGCCAAAAGCTTAGCTAAGAGCATTGGAGGTACCTTTAGAAGAGTGCAGGGGCACCCTGATATACTTCCCACGGACATTACGGGGTTCCATATCTATACCGTTGATGGCAGGGTAAGGTTTGTTGAGGGCCCGATCTTTGCTAACGTAGTTATGGTCGATGAGATCAACCGTATAACGCCTAGGGCTCAATCCGCTTTGCTAGAGGCTATGCAGGAGAGGCAAGTAACTGTAGACGGTATTACCTATAAACTGCCTAGGCCCTTCATAGTGATAGCGACTCAAATGCCCATGAGTATCGCAACCGGCGTCTATCCATTGACGGAAACTCTAATCGATCGATTTACTGCCAGAGTTACAAGCTTTTACAGTAGATCTGATGAAGAGTACGAGATTGTTGCTCGATCTGATGAGCTGGTAGCTGAAAACGTTGAAACGGTCCTAGACATTAAGAAGGTTGTCGAGATTATCGATGCGATCCCCAAGCTTGTCTACGTAAGTGAGCGAGTCGTGAAGTACATAGTAGATCTTGTCAACTACATTCGACAACACAACTACGTTGTTTATGGCCCGAGTCATCGTGTAGCCATACATCTCTATCGCATAGCTAGAGTATACGCTGCTTATAGTGGTAGAGACTACGTAATTCCAGACGATGTGAAGAAGCTTGCTAAGTACGTTATACCTCACAGGATCAAACTCACAACAGAGGCCGAAGCCGAAGGGTATACACCAGAACGGATTGTAGAAGAGGCGCTATCTCGTGTTAGCGTACCTAAGGAGTAGTGGATCTTGTGTTAAGAGCCTTGTGGAGCCCCTCATCACGATATCCATTCCGGTCACCACTTTGGCGATACGCCTACTACTTCCATCTAAAAGCATAGAATACTATGCAGCGCTGTTAACGCTATCCATTGCATTAGCTAACGCACAGCTATACCTGAGTCTGAAGGGTATCAAGCTCTTTAACCTGTGGATCATACCAATAGCAATAGCTATCCAAAGTCTGTTGATGGAATGGAGTATTGATCTAGCGTTATCCCTCTCCCTATCTTTACTGATAACGCTGACTATCAGGAATGCATCAATCGAAGAACTAACTGGCTCAACTCTAAAACATCTAATCTACTTCTATCCTCTTATTGCCATCATAGCTCTGGTACTCGATATAGAGCCTCTACCATACGTAGTACTGGCTCCACTATGGGAATACCTTTTCATAGGCTATGGAGAGTCAGGGTCTATAGCTACACGCATCTCAAGAGCTTTCACAATACCTATACTCTACAGCTTCAATCCATACATGGCTCTCTATGTAATGATAGTCTCAATCCTAAGAGTGTACATCTCGAAGCTAAGTAAGCTACTTGTACTAGATATGGGTAGTAGGCTAGTGTTGCTATGGGCGTTAAGCTATGGAGTTTAGACTCGTTGTGATAGGCCTAAACGTGATTGCTATCGCCATCATACTGAGTGTTGTTGGCTGGGTTAACAATAGCTATTCATTGATAGGTGTCGCGTTCTCGATAATGGTGTTCGGGATTGTAAGCCTAGTTCTAGGGCTAGGATATCGAGCTCCTGGTATAGAGTTTCTCAAGATATTCTACGACTCTATGAGGAGCGCTATAATGAAGCTTGCCGAAGATCTTCACCTAGCAAACCACAAGATCTACGCCTTGCCTGGCGATGACTATGTATACATAGTGCTGTTACGCGGTACCAAGCTTCCTAGCAAGGTTGAGCCCGTGATCGGTATGGTAGGTGACGAACCTTATGTAGCTCTCCAAATACCGTCTGTACAGACGCTTAGAGAAGGTGTTAATGAAGCGCTTAACGATATCCTTGTCGATAGGTATGCCATAGCCTCTAGTATTCGTGTATCGCAACTCGATAATGTGTATAGGGTAAGAGTCTCCGGTATTAGCTCGGATATCAGGGATCTACTAGTTAAACCCCTATCACCCATATCCATACTGATACTCACAACTATTACCCAGGTTATTGGTAAGCCTGTACTCCTACTTAACGAGCAGGCTAACGATGGAGAGCTGCAGCTCGAGATTAAGGTGATTGAATGAGGCGTTACGAAGTGTATCTACTCGTTATGGCGTTGCTCATAAGCTTATTCAATACCGCTCTAGTGCTTCTCAACGAGAGGAGAGTCGATGCCTATATATCGATAGCTATACTGATATACTTCATCGTAACCGCTATTCTGGGCACAGCTCTTGAATTCCATGTCCATACATACAGGCTTCTCTCGCTAGCCTTAATACTGCTATTCCTAGCTATAGTCGCTTACAGGATATGGAAAGTACTGCACCCCGGTCCTCACCCCCTAGACGTTGTATTTGGTGGGTAGCGTAGACATGCGGTTAAACGTGGTGTTGATCGTTATAGCCCTTATAGCGCTCATATCCGTAGCTCTATGGCTATCCATAGCTAGGTTGGCATTGTCAGAAACTCTTCGCCTAGGTATTAAGGCTGTGAATCCCTACACCTCCGAGGTAGAGTTTGATGGCGTTATACCGATAGCCCTCACAATCAATGCTGTGAGAAGCGTAGTTCGTGGCGATGTTGTGAGCTCTGTACAAGCCCTCAACACGCTGTCTACTATCCCGATGAGCTCCGATCTAAGATATCTTCGAGACCGAGTGGTAAAGTATCTAAAAGAGCTGGTTGAGAGCATAAGGAGGTTGAAAGACCTTGAAAATACCGCTATTGAATTACTATCAAGAGGTAGATGTGATGAAGCTAGAGAGTATGTGCACCTCATAGAGATGTGTTTGATAGAGGCTTACTCAGCAAGATACAGACTTATTGAAGAGCGTCGTCTTGATGACTTCGTTAATAAGCTATCTCGATATATATGGAATGCGAGTGCTAAGCCTCATCTTCTCAATGAGTATCTCAGAGCTAGAAACGAACTAGTGAGATTTCTCGAAGATCTGAGAGCCTCTACTCTACAACTTCTATCAGATATTGAACTGTGTAGAACATCTACAAACATAGTAGTATCGCTAGCGGTATACCCATCGAAAGCCTTTGGCGGTGACTACGTGAAGGTTCTGGGTCGCGTACGCTATGTAAACGGTACTCCGATACCCAACGCTACGCTTATACTGAGAGTAGTTGTCGAGGATAGGAACCTACTCGAAACGAGGCTTTATACCGATGAAAGCGGCAGCTATCGGTATACACTTCGATTACCTGAGGCTAGTCAGGTTAAAGGCGTTAGTATGCGTGCTGAGAAGGCGGTAGTTAAAGGCCTTATCCAGGTTCTATGCCTAGCTGATGGATATACAGGATTTAACGAGACGGAGATCCTCATTATCTACGAGAAACCTAGAGTGAGACTCTCATGTCCTAAATCTATTGAGTTGGATAGAGACCTCGTAGTAGAGCTTACATTCAGTGGAAACTATACGGTACGGGGCTCTGTGATTGTCAATAACAAACTCTTTAAATCTGTAGAGCTAGTTCCAGGCAGCAATAGCATAGTCATACCGACAACCCTCCTCATACCTGGAATCAACATCGTGGAAGTAGATATCGGAGGCCATGACAGGTTTCTACGGGCTAGGTATGCATGTAGAGTACATGTCGAGTACAAGCTACCTAGACTAGTTCTATCGGTTAACGAGATTCTTCTATATCCATTCAACTCACTCGATGTATATAGCTACGCTATCGATAACCATAGTCGAGACCTACAGCTACTTCTATACCTAGACAACAATCTGGTAGCACGTTACAATCTCAGTCATGGAGTAGTATACATCTCTAAACCTCTACCCCCAACCATATTGATAGATCGGCACACGCTAAGAATCGAGATTGTTGATACGGTTAGGAATGTAAGTACTGTGAGTAGCTATAGAATCATAGTGCTGAACCCGATAACCATGGCGATAATGCTGGTATTGACGTTGCTCACAGTATTCATGCCCGGTCTCAATATCTCAGTTGTTGGAGCACTCATCCTATTCTCGAAAGCTACTCCTCATAGAGTATCGAAAATACGGCGTGCAGCTATGTGGGTAGCTCAGGAAGTGTCTACAGCTTTTCAGAGTCTTGTATCTGGTATTCGGTTTAGAGTTGCTAGGTTAGTGACATACTATAGAGCCGTGGTTAGGATCCTAGCTAAGATTGTTGGTGAGCCTCTAGAGAGTGAAACGCTTAGAGAGTATATGCATCGTGTTGAGTCTAAGGTTCGTGGTAGAGTCGCTAATCTATTTCGTGAGCTCACACTTCTCGTAGAGAAAGACCTCTATTCCAGAACTGGGGCTAGCTATGATGAGGAACTGAGAGCTAGGCAGGTGGCTGAGGAGATCTGGCGTGAGGTTGGAGAACGTTAAGCCTATCCTCATGGTTTTGGGTATAGCCATAACCTCAGTGCTAGCTATCTCCGTACGGTATGCTCCAAGCTCGGCTAGCTACAGTATCTACAATCCCGATTGGGATGGCCTCTCGAACCTGATAGCCATGGGTGTTAGGCCTATAACGGACTACAGCACGGTCATTGGTCAGGACCACGACTCTGCGCTTCTGATAATCCCTAGACTTGAGCTCGATCAACATGATGTGAATACGCTACTACGATACCTACGTCTTGGAGGTATGGTTATTATAGCTGATGATAGAGGTATAGCGAACCCCTTTCTAAGGAGGTTCGGCATAGAGATTGTTAATGTATCCGTACTCGATCCAGTGTTTAACTATAGATCGCCTAGATTACCACTGGTATACGCTAGGTATGGAGGTTCTAGCTATGTTGTTGTTCTAAATGTTCCAGCATACCTAAAGGTGTTTGAGAGCGGTTGGAGAGCTATTGGTAGAACCTCTATCTACGCCTTTACTGATCTCGATGGAGATGGTGTAAGGGATGTAAATGAGCCTAGCAATTCTTTTATAGCGATAGCATGTCGTGAAGTAGGTCGGGGAATGCTCTGCGTTATCTCTGACCCCGATCTCTTCATAAACTCGATGCTCTATCTACATAACAACTCAGACTTTCTAAAGGCTCTGACTAGCGGTCGTAGGATATACCTAGACGTTAAGCACCTCAGCATGCCTCTACTCGATGTAGTTAGGTATACGCTGTTTGGTGCGAAGACTCTTCAGATAAGGGTTGTACTGATCTCTCTACTCATAGCGTTATCTATGGTGAGTACATACCTATGTAGACTGGCGGCTATACAGCTGAATAGAGTTGCTACACTCTTCGCTATCTACATCTCGATACTTACGGTGCTCAACACATTCATACACGGAGATCTTCCTGCTCTAGCCCTAGCTATCGCAATACCTATCGCACTAACTCTTCGTAGAACTCACTACGTACTACCCATAGCAACTGCCTCTATGCTGTATCTAGGAAGAGAACCGCTCTTCATAGCCATGCTGATACCCATAGCCTTGGCATACCCCAAGATGTTTATAGGAGTTGAGAAACAGTTCAGGGATATAGACTTCTTTGGGAACTCATCTCGTAAAGCTCTAAAAGTATTGAGCATCTATATTCCAGCGCTGGTAGTAGAGCCCTCAGCTATCGATATCTACTTAACGATCCTTACAGCTCTATCAGCTCACTGTCTGTGGAGATATATAGAGTTGGGAAGGGTGAAACTGAAGACGCCTAGTGAAGTTGTAAAGGGTATTCTAGGCAAGGATCTATATATTCAGCTACTTGTTGAGACTTCTAAGAGAGTGCGCATCTATGCTGAGTTGCAAGGCGTTTTCCTTGCTATGGAGGTGAGGGGGAGGAGCATAGTAGCGATACCGTATAGGGCTATGAGATTAGGTTTTCAAAGGCTTCAACTAAGGGTTGTTGTTGAGGATCTCGATGGTGTGGCTGCGCGTAGGTATAGACTTAGTATTGCGGTAAACGTCATCCCAACAACGAAGATGGCTATAGAGATCCTGGAATCCAGCTTAGCTGGTCTAATTGAGAGTGTGGGGATGGCGCTAGCCTACGGTAGAAGCGGTGTTGGTATAGGTGTTAGGGGTAGAGGTAGTAGTGGAAGGGTGGGTAGAGGGGTTGCGAGGTTTATCTACATAGATCTCTATAGAAGTGGTGTTGGGATTAAGAAGAGTAGAGTTGGTGAATATACCGGTGTTCGGGAGTATGTTCCAGGCGATGATATTAGGTCTATACACTAGAAGAAATCGGTGTCGAAAGGTGAGCTTGTAGTCAAGGAGTATAGCTCTGGTGGTGGAGGTGGTGGTCGGGGTTCTCTTATCACATTCGCTGATCTGACGGCATGTAGTCCTATTGAGCTTGATAGGCTTTCCTATGCTTTGATATCCTACCTTGCCTACCGAGCAATGCTAGATCCCCATGGTGAAGCACTTCTATTCCTCACTCTCCCCGATGGGAGTACCGAGGTTATTCACGGTAGAAACCTCGATGTTCTAGCTAGCGTAGTCCATATCTTT
>DQTV01000034.1 GCA_015662595.1 Ignisphaera aggregans | reverse complement strand
CAACCATAGCTGGGTGACGTGGAGGTCTATTCTACTACGACGCTAGAGCTCTGTGTAGACTACAGATATGACAGATTATCGAGACTGCTAAGAGCCTCGGTATAGCAATACCCCCAAAGCTACTTACCTACATAGAAAGTGGAGAGTGTTTAGATGCTGGACTAGAGATTCTACGCAAAATACCCAACGTTCTCAGCACTACTACCGTGTACACGATTACGGAGGAGGTTACGAGAAGAGTAACAACGACTACTACAGTTACGCTACCTAGAACGGTAACGATATGGAGAAGCTCCATAAAGACAAAGACCTTGGTATCCACAGTGACGAAACCCTATCCTATCTACATCACTGTAACTAAGAGCATAGTGACTACGAAAGAAGTTACGGTAACTGTTAAAGAGCTTAGAGACCGTGTACTCACTATCCACCACAACAACTACCGTAATCACTGAACGGAGGTCTATACACATAGCGGTGATGATGTTCGTGATCGGGATAGTGGTAGGTCTACTCTTTGCTAGGTCTAGACGATGATCTGTAACTAAGTTAGTATCGTCAATCCCGTGAACTACAGCAATCCAGAATCTGAGGAGCTACTTATAGTAGGGATGATCCTTGAAATGAGTGAGATCTCGAAAGTTTCTAGAATTGTAAAAGCTGCGTTGTTATACATGAACATCTAGTTGATTTGCGGTTGCTAAACCTAGCAAAGCTTTGTCTCTACCTATCTACGGGGTATGATCGTAACTAGCTGACCTATCATCTGTCCAGGTATGTTGGGCTTAAACACCACTACAGCTATAGACTTGTTAAAGCTGTGGATCCTGATTATCTTACCTCGATACACATTTCCATAGCGATCAGAGGCTATGACCTTAGCACCAACGAGAGTTCCTACAAGTTTTGGCTCTATAAACACCTTGACTAGCACCTGATTATTGTACTGTGTATTGGAGCCACGTCGATACCCCATTATAACGCCGCGGATATGCTTAGTCTGCTGCTCGCTCATGATCTAACCCCATAGAAACCCTATGGTCACAGCTTAAAAGCGTCTATGGTTAGAAAAGCCTTGTCTTAACCAGGGGAAAAACAGATGGGGTTGAGTACGGCTAGGATATGGGTAGGGGTTAGGCGCTGCCCGTAGCTGGAGCTGTGGCGCTCTGTTGAACTGTGCCGAGAACTGGTAGCTCTGGGAACTTCTCCTTCATTCTCTGCTCAGCTACTACCTTAGCCTCCTCAAGTATCTTCCTAGCCTCTGGAGATGCATATATGTCACCAGCTGGTATACCTAGCGCCTCACCTGTGGTCAACACGACGTCTCTCAGCCCTTCCTCAACCTCTGAGAGCTCTAGCGATATCTCTGGCATGATCCCCTTAAGCATGTTCTTCAGCTCCTTGATAACGCCTATCACTGGCGCTAGACCGGCCATCACATCACCCATGGTCAACACCGTCTCTATCCTTAGAGCAACCTGCTCAAGAGCAACCTGAGTAACTGTTAACTGCTTAACCAGCTTTCTAATCTCAGCAATCTCGTTAGCGTACATAACGGCTCGAGTCTCATCTCCCTGTGTAAGTGCGTCTACAACTCTCTCGAACAGAGATCTATCTCTATCCCTCAACCTCTCTATAAACACCTCCAACCTGTTGACCATAGCCCTAATTTTGTAGTTAGCAACAACGAGCTTGTGTTTGATTGGCTCCTTCTTAGCGAAGATCTCCTTGATCTTCTCCGCTACCGTAGGTCCACCAGCCCACCTTCTCTCAAAGTCCTTTAACGACATGGTATCAGACCCGTTGATAGTACTCGCTAAGTAATAGCTAGTTAAACCCCCAGACTCATGGGCTAAGACGTAACGCCTAGATACCCAGCAGCTTCTGAAGAAGGTCTAGGTCTATAGACTGAGCAACAACCTTAGCAATCTTACTAAGCTCTTGCTCTAGCAGGTGAAACCATGTGGTTTCTCCATACCTAAGAGGTAGACCTCTACGCTTTCTAATACTGTTAAGCAACCACGCTCTGAAGCAAGGATTGCTAAGAATTCCGTGGAGATGCGTAGCTATGAACATGTCGTCGATAGCCCCATCAAGCTCGTAGACAAGCACACGGTTTCGAGAAACTATCTGAAAAGCTGGTTTCGCTCCATCATACACCACCCTACCACGATGAATCTCGTAACCCCAGAGCTCACCAACATCGCTTAGCTCTGAAGCGTAGGGGTATGCATAGCTGTGAGAGACTATCTTGTCGATGCTGTACACAGTTATGTACTTCGCAATGCCGAGACCCTCGAAATGTGTTGGTACACCAGCTTCAACACCATATAGATCGACAACACGTTTACCAGCTATCTGAGCACCTCCACAGATAGCTAGTATCGTAGATACGCCAACGACTTTCTTTATAGCTATGTCCAGTCCTCTCTTTCTCAACCATTCAAACGCTTTTACGGTTGATCTACACCCTGGCAATATGATGAGGTCAGGCTCTCCAAGACTAGCAGCATCGCTTACCATCCTGACCCTCGTATCCACCTCGAACCTCAGCGGATCTAGATCGCCGAAGTTGGCTATGGTGGGGTACGAGATCACGGCTACGTCTATCGAACCACTACCAAAAGGCTCGAGATTCTGAGCGTCTTCAGGCCATAGACGAGACTCTATCTTTGGTATCACGCCCAGAACTTTCCTACCGGTTCTACTCTCTAGCCACTTAATGGCTGGTTCGAGTATACGTGGATCACCCACAAACTTGTTTATCACGATACCGACAATTCTTTCGCGCATGGAGGGAGGCAGGATCTCGAGTGTCCCTATTATCGAGGCAAAGGCACCGCCTCTCTCAATATCGGCGACGAGGATAGCCGGCAACTTCTTCTCAACAGCTATCCTCAGATTGGCTATATCGCCATCGATAAGGTTTGGCTCAGCACAGCTACCAGCGCCCTCGACGATGATAGTGTCGTGTATCGAGGATAGCCTATCAAAGCTCTCAACAACTACTCTCCATAAAGCTGGCCTATACCTTGCCCAGTACTCACCAAAGCTAGCTATAGCTATGGGTCTACCCCTCACAACTATCTCTAGAAGTGATGTTGTTAACGGTTTGAGTAGTATGGGGTTCATGATGGAGAGAGGCTCTATTCTAGCAGCGTAAGCCTGCATAGCCTGTGCAAGAGCTATTTCACCGCCATCAACTGCCGGAAAGCTATTCAATGACATGTTCTGCGGTTTGAATGGAGCTACACGGTATCCACGATCTGTCAATATCCTGCAGAGGGCGGTTACGATAAACGTCTTTCCAGCACTGCTAGATGTTGCTACGACTACAAACCCACTAACGTTCCCCATGGAGATCCACATCCCTAGCGAATGTGTTTACGAGCTCAACTCTTGTTCTGGGTCTATCGAGATCTAGAACCTTACGACCATCCTCAAGCGTTAGCACCGTCCACACATGTAGTCTCAAACCTGTGGGTATCTCGCTAAACCTCATTCTACTGCTCCTCATATAGAGATCCATACCTTTGTGAACGACCTCTCGAGGATCGTGAAGCACATCGACTACCCGAACTCTATACGTGTAAGGCATTGTGTATGGCGATAGAGCTTCTACGACCTGGACAACCAGCTCTACACGCTCAACAACCTCGATATCGCTACGGCACGGCTCTTCATCAACACATCCAACAGCGCGAATACTATAGTGTAGGTCTCGGTACATACCTTCAAAAACTCTCGACTCTGAAAGACGTAGCCAGCTATCAAGGGATATAGAGCCGGGTTTGAAGTATCGAGCTGACACCGGTTTCGTTACCCCGCTTAGTCTCAGCCTACGCAGCGCATGGTATAGCCTATCGGACACACCCCTCCCATAGACGATCAGATCCAGATCACGAGGCTCAATAGCTGAGATCACGGTCTTCGCTAGAAAACTACCTGTTACACCAATAGCATCCACATCTACACCAGCTTCAATCGATACAAGCTCAAGAAACTCCCTAGCTCTATCACTGAGAACCCTCTTAACAAACCGATCTCGAGGATCTAGAACACGAGATACGTAGCTTCGAGCTACCGCCGGTACACCCCGCTTTAAACACTCATCGTATGTGATACACCCCATATCGGCTGCGATAGCGAGGGATATGTCTAGGTATGGAATTTTGGAACCAACATAGCTATAGCGTGGAAGAGCTATTACATAGTGTTGAGGTTGGTAACAGCCCTTAACAATCCACAGCATACCTGGCGCCTCAACGATGAAACCCTCGATAGGCATGGAGATCACGTACTGGACAGCTGTCTATGGTGATTTTAGT
>DQTV01000098.1 GCA_015662595.1 Ignisphaera aggregans | reverse complement strand
TCTCTGGCTAAAGGGTATCTCAATCCATGGAATGGATAGCTCTTGAAAGAGGGTTCGAATAGCTCTCTCCATCTCGGGAGCCATACCGACCTTATTTACTACCCCAACGGTTTTCCTAGGATCGATAAACCTCATCAACCTCTTCATACCGTTTAGCGATAGAGGTGTGGGCTCTACAACACATACATATCGATCACTACGCTTAGCTAGTTTATAGACAAGCCTGGTTCCAGCAGGACTATCTATCACTATAAGCTCCTTACCCTGTTCAGCGTTAGCTAGGTACTCGAGAAGCTTCTCCACTACAAGATCCTCATGTCGTTCTCCAGGTCTAAGCTCACCAACAAGTACATCTAGTGGACCGTGCCTCGTTACCGAGATCCAACCTACTTCAGACATCAATTGGTTTACAGCTCTCTGAGGACATACGTACATACATAGCATACACCCTTCACACAGCGTATCGATAAGCAAAACCCTCTTTCCAGGTATCAATGCAAGTGCGTGTGCTGGGCAAACCTCAACACACTTTCCACATAGAGAACATCTAGACTCGTCTATGGAGGGTCTATAGCTGTAGACCGTAGCTATACGCCTAGGTTTCGAAGCACCTAGGGATATCCACGTATTTGGATTCTCCACATCTGCATCTACGAGAAGTGTTGCAATACCTTTCCTAGCAGCTAGATACGCTAGGTTAGTAGCTACAAACGTCTTTCCAGTACCGCCCTTACCACCAGTAACAAGCACCTTGATAGCCATGTCAATACCCAATGCACTCCACTACGGCTCTAAACACGGTTAGAAGGGCTTTAGCTGCTCGGCTCTCAGGTCTACGTACCAATATCGGCACGGTATTTACATAGCTTTCAAACACCGCTGGATCAAACGGTATCTTTCCAACAACATCGAACTCTCTCTCAATATCTACAACCATCTGTGGATTGAAGTCGTGCTTGTTCACTATAGCGATATGCCTAATGTTAAAGGTCTCGAGTATGCTCTTCAATCGCAAAGCTCCGTGCAGAGATTGTGGTGTTGGCTCGATCACTAATATGGCTAGGGATGCTCCAGCAATACTCGAAATTGTTGGACATCCAATACCGGGGGCGGCATCTACGACGAAAACCTTAGCTTTTCCGCTATACAGCTCGTGAGCAACACTCTTTAGCTCATGTACAAGCTTACCACTACTCCTCTTACCTGGTTCCAATTCACCACTAACAACATGTACTCCATATCTTGTTAGCCCAGCAACTATCTTACCAACGCGGTGTTTAATCATATAGATAGCGTTCACAGGACATACAGCAGCACATACACCACAGCCTTCACATTCACCGATGTCTACAGCGGGCTTGCCATCTACTAGCTTGATGGCTCTCTGCCTACATACAGAAACACACTTACCACAGCCAACACATCGCGAACGATCTATCTCAGGTCTTTGCGTAGCGTAAGAGGGTCTCTCATAGAGGATCTCTACGTAGTTTCCAAGGGAGAGAGCTAGGTCTGGTGCCTCTACATCAGCGTCTATACCTACGCATTGACCACGGTACTCCGGAGCTATATGGTTTAGGTAGTAGAGGAGGTTGGAGGAGATGAACGTCTTTCCCGTACCCCCCTTACCACTAGCAATCACTATCTCTATCAAGGCAATCCCTACTCTACAGCAGTAGGCTGGCCATGCGTAGAGCTGTTCTTAGAGGTGTACCAGGCTGAACAGGTATGAACCTTATCCCCGCTTGCTGGAGTATCGTCATGGCGTTGGGACCTATATGGGGTCCTAACACTATCGATGCGCCGATCATTACGATCCACCGAGCAATACCTACACCAACACCACGCTCCTCAGATGCGTAGGCATTTGAGACGATGTTGAGGTTCGTTACATAGCCTGCAGAGACATCCACTACCGCTAGGTATGGCGCACGACCAAACCTCATAGCTATCGGCGAGTCTAGACCCCTATCCTCCTCCACAGAGGCAACGACTCTAACAACACCTGGTGAAGGTGGTGGTATCTCTGGAAGCTTCTGAAACCACACATTAGCTCTCCAGCCTTTACCACCCCCATACCCTCCACCGCGACCTCTACCCCATCCATATCCATAGCCCACACTCCTCACCCCCATAGGAACCCCCAAGCCAAGCCTATATATTTTGTGCAAATGCACATTTTGAACCGGTGAAGTAGGGGATCTCTCCACGAAGAGCCCTTTTATATAGCCCTTTAGGATCCCTCCTAATGCATTCTTCAAGGCTACATTTTACGTAGACTTCTTAAACGGTATACCCTCCTCCTCAATGACTCTCCTAATCTCGGATCGTACATCGCGGTATGGAGATACGAAGCTACATAGAACCACAACACCATTACGTGCCAAGAGCCTAGCAATCCATGCAACCCTTATCAGATGACGTCTTCTCTCCTCCTTTGTAAAACCAGCATCGGGATTGATAGTTTTTCGAACCCAGTCTCCATCTAAAATTTCAACTCTGTAACCATCACGTTTTAGTCTCTCAGCAACGCCCATAGCTATGGTTGTCTTGCCGCTTGCTGGCAAGCCTGTGAACCACACGACTACTCCACGCTCAATACATCTCAAAGTCTTCTTCACCACCTAGCATAGAGCGTTATACTGGGTGTATATAGGTGTAGTGAAGTGGTTGGCTCAGCCTTGAAACACGTCATCACGAATCAGCGTTCACAGCCTTCATCACGCTCTATCTAAGTCTATAACTTGCGACACCAATAACTCCATAGCAGCGTGAGATCCATGTCTAGGCTTAGATGTCCAAAATGTGGCTTTGTATTCGATATAAGCTATGCTAGAGCCATATCCTGTAGTGGATGCCCTATGTCGACATTTGGTGAGTGTGGCTACGTTAAATGCCCTAAGTGTGGCTATGAGGATAGGTACGAGAAGTTCGTTTCATTCGTAAGTTACTAAGCATAAACTATGACCATAAGAAGAGAAGCAAGAAAAGAAAAATTATGTAGTTAACGTAGTTAGATGCTTATTTGAGAGGCTATCTCCTTAATCACCTTAAGCACCTTCTCTCTAAACGCTAGATACGCATTGGTAAACTCGTTCATTGTCTTTACACAGGGTCCATAGTTTGGCCACTCCTCAACTCTTATACCTCTGCTCCCATAGTCTCTATCGATACCAACTTTCTTTAGTAACTCGTTTACCTCTGGCGATGCCTCGTAAGCCTTTACGAAGTCTTCGTACTTCATCAAGATCTCTAAAGCTTCACGCTCTAGTGGTTGGTAGATGGATTCTCTCAGATCATCGAGCTTGATGTTCTTCTCAGCAACCTCCTTAACAACCTTAAGCTGGTGGTTCGGGAACTCGGTATTCGTCATGTTCTTACTCGCAAAGGTGTATAGCGTGTCTATAGGCTTTCGCTTCGATGCTGGTAACAGATCGAGTCTATCAATTACGATCTCGGCTTCCTCTCTCGATATACCTACCTCCTTAACCAGGTACTCAACCCACTTCTCTCTATTCCATGGAGCGAACAGTATCTCATAAACACGCTGAGCAATAAAGGTACCCGATAGCTTCAAAGCTCTCTCTAGAGGCTCTAGCATCTTCCTAACATCCTCCTTAGAGCCGTAGGCTCCTGTCTCAGCGAGAGCCTCAATGAATGGCTCCTTGATTAGATCTCTACCGAGTACACGATGGTTTGTCAAGTACTCAACTCTCTCCTTTAGAGGCTTCTTCTTTAGCTCAGCTATCTTGTCATCTCCTAGACCAAGACCCTTTGCAAGCTTATCGAGAATCTCCTCCTTCTTAGCATCATCTACCTTCTCAAGACCTTTAAGTAGGAG
>DQTV01000046.1 GCA_015662595.1 Ignisphaera aggregans | reverse complement strand
GAGTCGTGCCCTTTCCCACTGACTTTCATTTATGTACATGTTTGGGTTTTTCAGATGGAGGGTTTTGGATTGAAACAGCCTCTTGTTCCAGAGCATTGGATCGCTCGGTAAAACATGGTGATCGTAGTGGTAATGAGTCACTATCACTATCGACGCTTTTAGTACATAGCTTTCAATTTTATGCAAAGCCTCCTCTCGAAGCCTTAGCTTTTCATGGTGAGGTAGGGGATAGCTTGGTTGCATTTCTGCTACTCCAGGGTCTATCACGACGATGCCGCGACTCGTGGTGATAGCTATGGACGAACACTTCGCGCCTAAGCTATCAAACCATATGAGGTCTATACCCAGCGAGCCAAGGTCGTACACTCTAGACCCCTGTAGACTTGCAACATGATGAAGCTGAGGTTTACAGTTTACTGAGTCTCTCAGCTTCCTCAATGATCTTCATAAGCTTATTCACAACGTCGACAGCATCTTTACCGAGGATCCTAATCATAGGCTCCTTCCCCACGTCCCCCTCGTCATATATCACGTCCGGTGTACAGCGGCATCTCCTAAACGCTTGATCAACCATCCAGGGTATGGAAGCTCCTTCAACTCTCTTAATTTCTTCTGGCTCCTCTCTCCTATCGACAAAAACCACAACGTATCCCAAACGCTTTGCTGCTTCCACAAGAATACTCTCGTACTTTACGTTCAGAGCCGCCCGAATCTCGGGATTAAACTTCATAGCTTCGAGCACTACTCGCGCTACATGTTTCGAGCCCCCCATTCTTACTCGACCTACAGGTACAAGGTTTTTACCTATACGTACAACCCGGCCCTCAACACCAGCGACATCGTTAACAGACTTAGCGTAGGGGTAGGGCATTGCCATGGCTATGTTCATACCCACCTCGGGTACGTAGCGACTTACCTTCTCACTGTTCTTAACAAGCATGTCTAGAGCTCTGTACACGTTCTCAATGACTTCATGCTGGTGGGCTCGAATTTCAAGCCATGCCATTGGGTTCACGGGGCAATGACCCTTACCAACCTCTATACCGTATTCTATGGCCATAGTTATGAACCTCTTTGCCGTTGCTATAGCATCCTCAAGACTTTGTCCCTTAGCTAGCTCGGCAGTGATAGCAGCGGAGAAGGAGCATCCCGTACCATGTGTACATCGGCTTACCACTCGTGGAGCTCTAAATTCACGAAATCTTCCATTGTAATAAAGCACGTCTACAGCTTCATCACCCTCTATATGCCCACCTTTGACAATAGCTGCTTGAGGACCCAGCTCTTCAACTATCTTCTTAGCTGCTCGCTTAGCATCTTCTACTGTTTCGATCTTGATACCACTAAGCTTCTCAGCCTCCATTCTATTTGGGGTGACTATCGTTGCTAACGGAATTAAGTGCTTTACAAGGGCTTCAACAGCTTCAGGTCGTAGTAGCGGGGCACCGCTCTTCGCAATCATTACCGGGTCTACAACTAGCGGAAACCCATAACGCTTTACGGTCTTTGCCACGGCTTCAATTATAGCGGCGTTACTTAGCATACCGGTCTTAGCTGCGTCGATGCCCATATCTTCAGCAACGGTCTCTATCTGTTTAACCACCATCTCGGGAGGCAGATCGTAAATCGCAGTTACTGCATATGTATTCTGTGCAGTTACACTTGTTATAGCAACCGTGCCATGAACTCCTAGGGCAGCAAACGTCTTGAGATCCGCCTCAATACCGGCACCGCCTCCTGAATCGCTTCCAGCTATCGTCATGGCCACCGGTATGAACTTCTTCACAATCTGACCCAGTGCATAGTGCGTATGCTATGATTATAAACGTTAATATGCACAGCTTATCATTACCACTATAGCGAGCTCCATGATAGTGCCACAAGAACTTGTTGCAAAGTTTGTCATTCCATACATTCGAGCTTTAGTAGCCATAGAGCTGTACCGGCGTGGATATAGCCAGGTAAAGATTGCTAAGCTCCTCGGGATATCCCAGCCTATGGTGAGTCGCTATATTGCTGAAGGAGTCGAGTATCAGATTGAGAAGCTTAGCAGTGTTGGTATACCGCGCGAGGAGGCTATGGCGGTGGCAAACATGTTGACTGAGGTAGCGTCTAGAGGCAGGAAACAAGACTTTATAAGGATTCTCGCATCTTATGGAAATACGATTCTCATGAGGGGCTACCTATGTAGTAAGCATAGAGAACTAGTACCAGATATCCCGCTAGACTGCAGTATGTGTACGAAGCTATTTTCACAACCGCACGATCCCTTAATTGAGGAGCTTAAACAGGCATACGAGATATTGAGGAACTGCTCTAAGGCATATGAGCTGATTCCTGAAGTGGGTGCAAACATTGTTGTAGCACTACCCGATGCAGTCTCGCCTAGGGAGATTGTAGGTTTTTCGGGCAGGATCATTAGGGTTGGTAACAGAATAGAAGCTGTTGGAGAACCGCTATATGGCGGTAGTAGGCATACAGCACAGATACTCCTCATCGTACGCAAACGACATCATGGTATCCGCGCAGCTATGGTGATCAGGTACAGCAATACCTGTGTAGAGAAATTACGTAGAAACGGAATGACAGTTCTAGATACGGGACCCCACGAAAACTTAGAAGCACTATATAAAGATTTGGAACAGGTTGTTAAAGCTTCTACAGCAAGACCTGATGCTATAGCTGACAGAGGAGGGATGGGTATTGAACCCGTGATATACATCTTCGGCTTATCAGCTATAGAGGTGGTCAAAAAGGCACTGATATGTGTCGAAGAAACCAATTAAGTTAGGCTACAACATTGCATCGCATGTTGATCTCTCAGGACAGTGCGAAATCATCAACTAAAACTCTACCACTAACTTCTATGGACACCCCATTCTAAGGACTATTGATACCTCTGAACAAGACCGTGACTAGTCCCCAATACCACGTTTAGAATGTATGTGTACAAATTTCATCCTGCAGAATGTCTAAAATCGATTAGTGATCTCATCATACTCGACATCGCAGTTAAAGCTATTAATATGGCCTACCCACTATTGAATGGGCATGAAACTATGACCTCTAGGAAAATAGTGATAAGGCTTGTGGGTTTTTATGGAGATAAACACGTTAGAGAGCTTGAGATACACGACGAGGTGAAGGTTAAGGATATTGTGGGTAGAGTTTTAGATAACGTTGATGAGGTTATGGTGATTTGTGGTTCTAAACAGCTATATCTAGATGATATTGTTCCATACGATTGTAGAGAGCTTGACATATATCCCTTGGCTTCTGGAGGTATGTAGTGGAGACATGATGTATCTAGCAGACGCGGAATATGGTGCAGAGCCTCTAAAGCTCTACAAGGAAACTATATGCATTGAGGATGCTGAGAACCACGCCCCCGGTACTGAAACGTGATGAAGTCAGCCTGGTTCTGAGCAAAGTTATTACCGTCCTACATCAGTAAACGGAGGGAGTGTGGTTAAGGTGGGGATCTCGAGCTCTCACTCGATAAACAACATCATTGATAGGTTTGTGAGCGAGGTTTCTCTTGGAAGTTCAGTAGATTGGTTCTTGATAAAATTGTCCAGCGCTATCGATGAACTCGAAGAGCTTTCCCGCTCATCAAAGGATTCAATGAGAAGTTACCTGAAGGCATTCTTAGGAGATGAACGCGTTAAGAGGTGCTTAGCTAGGTTCTCATGCTATTTAGAAGAGGTAGAACATGCGATAGTCTCTGATCCCCGTTTTCGATCTCTAAGACCTTACTTAAACGATATCGTAGAGGCTATTAAAAGCGTTCCATGTATTGATAGAGAAACAACATATATACGAAATGAAAGACTTAGCCACGTACACAAATACACCGTGCCAAGATCATTGACGGACGTGCTAAGGAGCTTTATTAGACCATGGTTCAGAACACGAAAAGTAACCGAGCTAGTTATAGAGGGCACTCATCGTTTTGAGAAGCTTACAGCAGACATTCTCTACATAGTCCTGGCCCTAGCCGTAATGCTGTTCATACTCAACACCCTAAGCATGCTAATGGGTTAGCTGTTTAGATCCTAATCTCAGAATTGAGTTGTTAAATTAACTCAGCTTGTCCTAACCTTATTACTTGGAACCATGATAGAGTAGTTGTGGAGCTAGTTGATGATGAGAGGGATGCCGAGCATCCGATCGGTGATGAAGGTCTTCTCTTCTGATGATAAACACGTTCTTTATGTTGCGTATGCTGAATGAGGTGATTTAGGTATATAGCCCAATTCTTAGGGCAATTTTGATTAATGGTAGCACTGTTTAGCTTAGAGATGTGCGGGTCTACCATGACCTCAGGAATCAAGTTTTGTAAATTAACGCTAGCTCGTATTGAAGCACGATTACCAGATCTATCTCTGGTTGACGATTTTGATCGAGCCTTACTAAGCTTTATTGAGGAAAAGTATGGTGGAGCGGCACCCCTAGGCGAAATCAATGCTCTGGCTGTTGTTGGGGCTCTAGCACCCAAGTGGAGAGAAATGATATCGCTTCCCCAGCTCGGATCTCTGATACCTGAGGACCTTATGCGAACCGTAAGCACTGGGTTGGCTGAGCGTGAACTGGCTATAAGGCTTGAGAAGCTTGAAAGGCTTGGATTGATTGAGAGGCTTCCAGGCGGTGACGAAGGTAAGGGCAAGGTTGTGCTGACCGATATAGGTCGCGCAATAGCTACGTATGGTGGTGTATCCTTACGTCAAAGAGAAGCTGAGCTCAAAGCAATTATATCCCAACTAAGAGTTGAGGTACCGCCTAGCTCAAGCTACGTTCTAAACCCTAACGAGATCGTTATAGCGTTAGTTCGCGAAGAAATTGAGTTGCGGAGCTATGAGATCGGTTTCGTAACTCCATCGCCTAAAGCATCGCTTTTAGGTATGCAGATACTGAACACCGTTATTGAAGGGCCTTATGCAGGGCGTCTAGAGATAATGTTGCGTGGAGGGTATGTACCGATAAAGCTTGAGTCCGGAGATCACATTGCAAATGTAATCATCTTAGCACGGGGATAGAGTTTGTGATCGTCTATCTTGGGGTTGTTCCACTAACCTACAACTTGGAACTTCTCACCAATGTATATACGAACCTTGCTAAAGTGGGAGTAGCTGGAACTACAATACCTATCACATCAGTGGATGGTCTAGGATTAGAACTTTTAGAAGAATGTGAAGCAGTTAAACATACATCCCAAGGCTTTGTAGCTAGCGAGCAGATATTCGATGTAGATGAGTGCAGAGTAGACGTAAGTAGGTATGGCATATACGTTCATCTTATAGAGAGCTTGGGGATGAAACCCATAGCCATACTGCCAAGCTTTCTTGACATGGCTTCACAAATACTACTTAACGATAGAAAACTCGTAGAGATACCTAACAAAACGTCAATACTCATACCCTTCCTAAAGAACGTTATAGAGGAGCTGTTCAACATAGGCATAGACATGGTTGTAATTCGCGATAACACCATCTCCAAGGTGTTCATTAGTGATACGTGGAAAGCGAGATATGGCTATACACGAGACTTTATTGCTGAAGCATATGAATACATAGCGTCTAATGCTAAGAAGCTCGCTATATACATACCGAAACCCAACACCTACTCGATCGAGATACTCACTAGAGTTAGCACTCTGAAGTTGATAGGCTTGAGAACCTCCGATGAGAGTAGCCTATACAGCTTACTCTCAGACTACTTAGTGAGTAGGCTTGTTAAGGATGGAAGAATGGTGTTGCTAGGTATAGCTGTTTTAGGTAAGAGCCAGGAAGAGAGTAGTATACGGAGGGTGTATATCAAAGCCCTTAGGG
>DQTV01000096.1 GCA_015662595.1 Ignisphaera aggregans | reverse complement strand
CCCCTAGCTATCCGTTTTCAAACCCCCTAAAATCTTCACGTTCTAAACCTAGTCATCTCCTCTACATACTTAGCAAGCTCTTCTCCTCTAGCTCCATACCTCTTCATGAACAGCCTCTTTATCGACTGCTCTAACACTGGCTTTCTCTGCTCAGTCTGCGTGATAGCCATGGCTATACTCTCGATACTCCTCTCAATCTCTATCATAGCCATCAACACAGATCTATAGCTAGAGAATCCCGAGCTAATCATCTTCGTGAAGAGTGCTAGCGATAGTAGTGCAGCTACCGCACCGATGTAGAGTAGTGGTTGGGGTTTCGATGGTGTGGCTACTATGTGGACGAGAGACTGTACGGAGATGAGTGCTGAGAGAAGGGGTAGGAAGAGTATGGTGGTGTTGAGGTAGAGTACAGAGCCTAGGATAACTATGGCGGAGAGAGCTGTTATGAACATCGTTATCGCTGAGCTGAAGAACTCAACACCTTTGGGTAGGGGTGTTCGTGATGATATTACGTAGCTCGCTATGGCTAGGGCTATGGCGATGAGTACCAGGAGTATCTGAAGTACGTAGCTAGCCCTCTTCGTATGCACAACGAGATTCTCAATACGCTTAGCAATATCGTCAACCCTAGCCCTAATCTCATCTCTACTAAGCTGGGTCAGAGCCTCGATAGACTTTATGCAGTTCGCGATCTCCGATACTCCCTGAGCAAAAGGCTTGACTATGATGAACGCCTTCTCTAAGCTCCTAAGCCTCGAAACCGATTCTCTCAGTCGGCTAGAGTCTATACCCATGTTCGAGAGTAGATCGGCCAGCTTCTCAAGGTATGTCCTTAAACGCGATACCGTTGACAGGTCTCCACACCTCAAAAACCCTGTCTCACTCCTCGAAAAGCTGTAGTACTACACCCCATAAATACGTGAAGATCTTAACCCACGAGTTGAATAGCTCTAGAAGTCTACCCCTATCAGCAAGCTCAAAACATATCGATACTAGGAACATGTGTATGTATGGAGCTAGATGAACAGCGTAGAAACTATACTGAGTTTTTGCACCAGCTAACCAGAGTATGACGTATCCTAGGAATAGCCCTGTGAGAAGCATCCATGTATCTCTTGATCTAGGTCTAAGCTTTGCGAGATACGGAGGTGCGAGGATCATGAGTATGAAGGTAACTGCGTAGAGGGGCACTATACCTGAAGCAGCTATCGTTCTACCGTTCTCGATGTATAGCGGGAATATGTTTAGTCCAAAGAACCAGTCCCAGGGAGCTGAAGGCTGTGGACATCCCTCACCAACACACTTTATCGATAGGTGCCACGATATTGCATTGAGTATACTGTTGTTTACCCAGGTATCTAGCCCTAGGTAGACTATGAGGGGTATCGATGTAGCTACCTGAAACACGGTGAAGAATAGAGCTGTGAGGATCAGGTAGTAGATAGAGTCGAATAGAGCGTCTATAAACCTTCTCGTTGTCTGTGCAACCCTCTTCAATACGTAGAGGAGTAGCGGTACTATACCTAGCAGTGCTGAGAACTTGAACGTTGATGCAAAGCCTATGAGAGCTGCGCAAAGCCTTAACCTACCCTTTACAGCATAGAGCATCGCTAGAGCTGTGAGTGTAGCTACGTAGATATCGAGTAGAGCTATAGAAGCCATATTCCTTACCAGGGGGTCTACAGCTACGAGAGCAGATACTATAAGAGCCAGATTCTCAGAGCGGGTTATCTCAAGAGTTAGGATGAATGTGAGTATAACGAGGAGTGCACCCATAGCTATCGATGGGATTCTCCAGAGAAACGGTCTATCTCCCAGCAGTACCATGGTTAGTGCGATGATGTACTTAGCCATGGGTGGGTGTTCAAGGTTTAGATACTCGTTTATCCCCTCAGCATCGCCTAGCATCCACCCAAACACTATATCAGATGCGTTGGTAGCTCTAGCAAACCTCTCAATACTTTCGATACTCTTCGCCTCCACATATATAGCGGGTATCTCGGTATAGAGATCGCTAACAACCTTTACACCATAGCTAGAAGCCTGTTTACTAGCCTCTTTAGCAAGATCCTTATCTGGATACACCAGCGTAGCTCGAGGAACATCCATACGGGGGACCAAGCCAAAGACTTTACGTAGGATATTCCGTGCAGCATCAACATACCACACCTCATCAGATACATACCCCTTAGCACCCATAGCAATCTTAGCCACTTCACGATGTTCAAGATCTAGAGCCTGTGATGCTGTGAGGAAGATGTTTATAGCTACTACCAGCATCAACACCAGCAATACAGCTCTAGACACCGTTACCAACACTCGAAACCCAACCCCTACAGCATGTACTAAACCACGAACCTCCTAATATCCCGTGATACAGACCAAGAAAGTACCCGAAACTCTAAAGCTGTCTCCACACCCCAACAAAGCCGTAAACCCACCTCATAGAGAATCCCACAATGAGGTATAGTGCAATCCTCCCCATCCTACTACCATGGACTTACTCCCATAGAGAATCGTGACATTAAAACCTCGATGTGAGAGAAAACCTCATTATCTCATAAGCAACGTCTCGATCAGTCATAACCCGGAAACCCTCAATCCATCTCCCTATTTCCCTATCTTACCACATTTTCCTAACTTCACCATGCAGGACTTCAAAATACATATGGTGTTAAAGCTATTAACGCAATGTCATGAGCCTTCATAAACCTTTACAATAGATCTGAACTAATGGAATATAAGCCGAGCCCGTACCTGAACTAAATCACTAATACAGTCTTACCACGTTACTTAGCTTAATCGTGATTACCTTATTACATCTATTATTTTCTCTGGATGCTTTACCTGTCTACACACATACATGTCTATCAGTTTTCTACGACCATTCTGTACTACCATTGTTATGGGGTAGTAGACTAGTTTATAGTCTTCAACTTTGGATCCAGGGAAAATAGCGTTTATGATAGCTTCTATTACCCTGATTAGTTCGGCTATAGAGAGTCTTGG
>DQTV01000062.1 GCA_015662595.1 Ignisphaera aggregans | reverse complement strand
TTTAACGAAACAGGATATCGAGGTTGTTGGTAGGGCAGTTCTTGTCGATAGAGATCTCAGTCCATCAGAAGCGGTGTGGAGAGCTATTGAATGGGTTGAACACAACCTTGAGTACGATACTGAGCGTGCAGAGCTCGTTATGAGGCTTGCAAAGCCTTTGGTGTACCACCCACTTAAGCTAATCGATGTTGGTAAGGGTATCTGTACAGACTTTGCACTCCTCTACACAGCCACCATGCTATACGCCAACATATCCCCGGTATACATCGTCGCTCTCATCGACTATCGTCACGTAGTTACGGTGGTACCCATAAACGGTACTCTAATCGTGTTAGAACAGCATCTACCACCCATCGAGTTCTCCGACTACATCCAGTACATCCTGGGTGGATACCTTGGCAGAGTCCGTATATACAGAGTTGAGCTGGGTAGCAAAGGTGTTGAGTACCGGGTTCTTGGTTTGGAGAGTATCGAGTATCTGTTGAGGGATAGCTATCCACAGGATGTTATAGATCCGAGGATAGGGGTTGAGATAGCTAAAAGGCTTAGCGCTCTCTATGGCTTCAACCTGTCTCCAGCTCTAGAACCTCTTGCAGAGCTAGGGATCAACACCCTGATCATCACCCTTCCCGAGGTTTATCTAGGTGATAGAGGTAGCGTTGGGATATACAGGTTCTACTCACCGATTTTCAGAGATATGTGGGTTCAGTACCTAGCTGATATAGCTGCTAAGTACCTTAAACCCCTTGCAGATAGGGATGGTGATATCAGTATATGGGTTGTTGTGAAGGGTAACGAGCTTAGAATAGCCATAGCCTCAGGTAGCTCGGTTAGCTAGTGGGTGAGATACGCTGTCTATATGCTCTCGATGTTCTGGCTGTTGTAAGCTGTGTGAATCTCCATAGCGTTGCTGGACTAGGTTCGTTACCTAGCTTAGGAACGAGCTCACCACGCTCTATCCTAGACAAGGCATCTCTTAGTGGAGCTGCATCGAGAGCTATGGTCAGGGCTATAGCTGCTAAACCACTCCACCTACCCCATATCTCAACCCACTTCCTCTCAGCATACCTCTCATCAACTCCGTAGACTCTCGATACTATAGCTCGAAGCCATCTATCTACAGGTGGTAGCTCATACCTTCTGAGAGCTAAGACCATAGCTAGCCTAGCTGTATAGCTACCAACACCTCTCAGACTACGCAACACATCCTCAACCTCATGACTATCCATCCTCTCCAAAGCTTCGCTAGGCGGGACAAGCTTCTCAAGGAAGGATCGCGCAATGCTCTCGATAGCTCTAGCTCTATACCCAACACGTGCTATAGAGAGCTTAGAGGGGTCTCTAACTATGTCTTCAGGACGGGGTGGAAGAACAACCTCTCCAAAACCTTCAACACGTACTCGCCTACCGTAGAGGTTGACGATGTTTAGAAGCATTGACCATCCCTGACGAAAACTGGCATTCTGTTGACATACACCTACAACGAGTGCCCACCACAGATCACAACTTCGTAATCTCCACCCACTCCACATCCTAACAAAGCTGGATAGCAGAACGTCTCGTAGGGCTATACTGTGAAACTCTGTAAGGTCTTCCTCTAGCCCTAGGGCTCTTACCAGCCTAGCTATGTAGGTATCGACGTTGCTACACCTGGAAGACGCTATAACAGCTCTACCACCGATATCAACGATAGCTATAGCTGGGTCGTAGAGATCGAGTACAACAACAGCTCTATAACCATCAAACCAGTGGTGAAGGTTGTACACACTCAGCGTAGTGTATAAGTCAACACCTCTAGACTTCGCCATACCGCTAATATCGAGCTCTGTACAAAGCTCAAGCATATCCACGTTCAGCACCTCAGCTCCGGAGTCGATACATCACCTAGGGACTCAGACTAGGACGCCATCATCACCAGCGCTCTCTATAGCCACAGCACCCCTCTACAAACTCTATAGATACGTTAAGAAGTTCTAGAGATTAAAGAGTACCGCTCTAATCAACTCCACAGTCTCTACCTAGAGACAAAAACCTAGGTATCGACCAAGCAGAGAGGTAGGTGAAGAACTGTAAGAGAACAGGGTAGGGATTGAAAACCTGACTCCATTGAGGAGAGCTAGCGAAAGTTAGCTCGCTAACTTCTCTATCTCTTCAGACCAGTCTCTCCTCATCGTGAACTCTGCGTACCTACCCGTGTTCCACGATCTTACGGGTCTGTAGTACCCCACAACCCGGCTCCATAGATCGGTCTCCGAACCACACCTCGGACACCTCTCAACCCTTCCAACAGCTCGGTAGCCACAGCGTGGACAGGTTGTTATCGTCGGCGTTATGGATAGGTACACGATGTCGCTACCGCTCATGGTTCTGATCACGAACCTGGCTACGGTCTCCGGATCGAGCTCCCGATCGACATACACATGCTTAACCACGCCCCCACTAAACAGCTTCTGACACCTAGCCTCGATCTCTAGCTGATGCCTGAGCTCTAGGGATGTGTATGGCGGTGTTAGCTGGTTCGTGTAGAACGGG
>DQTV01000108.1 GCA_015662595.1 Ignisphaera aggregans | reverse complement strand
TACCTCAAACGAGGAGCAAAAACTGCTGAGGATGCAGCAACGATAGTTAGCTGGAAAATCGAGGACAGCAAACTCATTATGTATTTAGAGACAGGGAGAAGCGTAAGGATAGACGAAGCAGCGTTGAGAATACGTAACGTGATCTCTCAGAGATTAGGGTCGAAATATCGCTTAGGAATACGCAATCTTAGATTGATTAATAGCGTTATTGAAATAGACGGTGAAATTCGTGTTTCACTCAAACTACCAATAGTTAAGAGTATTGATTACGTAAATGGGAAAACTATCATTACGCTGAACGATCTGAATGAGAGCGATATAAAGAAGCCATTGTTCCTGCGTTTACTTAGATTAATCCAAGAAAAGGAGGCTAGGCTTAGATGGGGTGGAAAAGCGGAACACTGGGTTCTGCTAAAGCAGAGCCGCATTAAGTTTGAGAAGCCTCCATTTACTGAGGATCCTAACAAGGTGTTAGAGGAGATAGGCTGGATTAAGAGAATGTCTATTGGCCAGTGGCTCTACACACCTCCGTTCACCTATTTATTGAATATGATTAGAAACCTGTTTATTGAGGAGGTCCTCAAGCCGTTAGGATTTGTTGAAGCTGTGTTCCCTAAGATGTACCCCCTAGACGTTGGGCTAAAGACCGGACATCTGAAGGGAGTCATAAACTCGATGCTATTTGTATCCTTGCCTAAAAGCTATAACATTGAGGAGTTCGAAGAATTGATAGACTACATGTACGTGACTAATGAAGCGCCAGGAGAAGAGGTACAGCGTTATCTCAGACCACCAACATACTTCCTATGCTTTGCTCAGTGCGAACCATTCTATTGGTTCTTTGAAAATGAGGTCCTAGACGATAGCGTTCTACCAATAAAGTGGTATGACATGAGCGGCCCGTCATATAGATGGGAGGCCGGAGGATTGCATGGTATTGAGAGGGTCATCGAGTTTCACCGCATAGAAGTTGTATGGCTTGGAAAGCCCGAACAAGTAATTGACATACGAAATCAGCTTCTTGAAAGATATGAACGGTTTATGGACAATGTGCTGGATTTAGAATGGCGTTGGGTATGGGTAACACCATGGTTCTACGAACAAAGCGGTGTTAGTGAGACCGTGGAGCTCGATATAAATAGGCCAGGAACCATAGACTTCGAAGCATGGCTTCCCTATAAAGGGCCGCGCGAAAATAGGAAGGCATGGCTTGAGATTGGAAACATATCCATACACGGCACTAAATTTACAGCGCCTTTCAGGATAAAGCATAGCAAAGGCGATACCCTATGGACTGGGTGTTCAGGTTTTGGCTCAGAGCGCTGGCTCATAGCCTTCTTAGCTCAGCATGGATTCGATCCAAACAATTGGCCGCCTAAGTTGGTAGAGTACATTGAAAAGAATCCGATTCCCGAAGCTCTCAACACCGTAACGTATCCTAAGACTAAAAGTGGCAAAGAGCTCCTCGAAAGCATAATGAAGCTGTATAGGAGGTAGTTCAGTACGTATGCCTAGAGCGTAGCTTAGATCATAATTTCATTGCGAACGGTGTGATGGTATGGGCTCTAAAGATTCGTCGATACTGCGCGGCATAGTCATAGGCTCACTAAGACAGAGCTATACGTATGAGGAGCTCCTGCTTAAGATAGTCAACGCTGATGTTAGAAGATCGCGCGCAGTTATTAGCGTAGTCTATACAGGGCGTGTTCCTAAGGCTGAGGTAGCGGCTCACATAGCCAGTGCCGTCATCAATGAGATTTATAGAGGCTATCGCTTCAGAAAGCTGACGTATATAATAATCTCTGTTTCGAAGACCTCGTCACGTCGCGGTACACGATTTGTTGTCTCGCTTCGTGTACCAAAAGCCATATATCAAGCCTTAGTACGAGCCATAAAGATTTTGTATCAGAACGGTATCAACGTGCGTAAGTGGAGCGTTAAACATACAGCATCTCAGCACCCATATAAGATAACCATGTTTGCTACTTGTGGAAGTCCGGAAGTGAATGTACAACACGTATTCCATGAGATGATAAGAACTCAGTTCTTAAAGTTAGTGCAAACCATTGATAGACCCTTCTGCGTTACCTTAGCCGTCAAGACTAGGAATGGTGTGAACACTAGAACTAAGTGTTTTAGCGTTTAGGCCTCAGCACGACCTTCTGTAAGTAATCCAGCCCTTAACCTAACCTTAATCTTATGAGGCCAGAGCTTCTTAATCTCACGCACACATTCATACGCAAGTCTTGCTAACATAGTTCGACTAGCATACTTCTCTATATTAGATTTTACGTAGTACGTTAGCTCAACGTATGTACCGTCTGCGGATACACTAGCCTTCACATTATCTATATAGAATCCGTGTGGTAAGAGAATTCTTAAAACTGTTCCATTAAAGTATGTGAGCCATTTAGCTAGCTCCGTATCTAGGGTAGTTACTCTCTGCTCGCCATTGTACTCGACCTCTATTGTCAACCTCTTTCTCATCACATTCTGTATGTACGTCTCAAACAACCTACTTGCAATGACCCATACGAGGAGGTTATGTGATATCTCCTTTCTATAACTCGAAGCAACTAACTTAACCTTTATCTCTTCATCGCTCTCCTCCATAGAGAAACCG
>DQTV01000066.1 GCA_015662595.1 Ignisphaera aggregans | reverse complement strand
TGCTCGAAGTCCATCCCGAACTGCTTTGCCTGCCTCACCACATCCCTGAACTCAGCCTCCGTAGTGACGTAGACCACGTGATCACCAGCCTGGAGACCCGCCCACGCGAAGTGGATACACATGATGCTCTTCCCCGTACCAGGCTCGCCAGTTATCGCAACCCACGACCCCTTAGGGATACCACCCTCGAGGGCCCGATCCAGCTCCGGTATACCCGTTGATATTCTGGCGACAGCACCCTTACTACGAGTCGATACACGGGTTGCAGCTACACGTTCAGCGCTAGATGGCTGCTCAATCTTCCTCTCAGTCTTCTTCTCCTTCTCTAGCTTCTCCAAAGCTTCGAGCTCACGTTCTAACTCGGCTAGCTCCTCTTCGCTAATCTCCTCAATTTCTATGGGTACCATATCTCACCCCCTTTCTGAACATATCGTAGCTACACAGCTCTTAACTTACCTAGCCCTGTCAACGCATCTACTACGAAGACTTTGCGAAGTAAAACCGTGGGTACTGAGCTAAGGCGTTTATGGAGATTGCGGTTTATAGCGGAAGTAATTGCCGTACGTTATGAACACGCGTTCAAATAACTTCAGGTGCTCTCCACTCGCCCCATACCTCACGCAGTGCACCGCTTATCTCACCTAATGTTGCACCGGCGCGTACTGCTTCGAGAATGTATGGCATGAGATTAACGTCCTCCCTCTCAGCAACTCTTCTAAGCTCGTTTAAGGCTCTTTCAACCTTTACCATATCCCTAGACTTTCTGTACTCGTTGAGTCTCGCAATAACACGTTCCCTAACAGCCGGATCAACTTTTAATACCTTGATCCTCGGCATCTCCTGTTCAACAAATATGTTGACGCCAACTATTGGTATCTCACCGCGCTCAACTCTCAACTGATATTCATAT
Organism: Ignisphaera aggregans; assembly: GCA_015662595.1. Lineage (GTDB taxonomy): Archaea > Thermoproteota > Thermoprotei_A > Sulfolobales > Ignisphaeraceae > SZUA-1435. The sequence goes on along the minus strand of DQTV01000066.1, from coordinate 4,976 downwards.
GCTGCTCTAGCTATCTCTGCCTGAGGCCATCCGAGCTCTATGGCTTTAAGCATACCACCCATACCCTCAATCTTCTCTATCAGTTTCCACGCCTCATTCTCAAGCATGTCTGTCAACCACTCTACATAGTAAGCACCTCCAAGAGGGTCAACGGTATCGACTACACCACTCTCGTAAAGGATGACCTGTTGTACACGTATAGATAGCTTTACAGCCTCCTCTGTTGGTAATGAGAGAGCCTCGTCATAGGAGTTGACGTGTAGAGACTGAGTTCCTCCGAGTATAGCGGCTAGCGCCTGTATCGTTGTCCTTATCAGGTTGACTAGAGGTTGTTGAGCAGTCAATTGTACTCCGGCTGTCTGCGTATGGAATCTTAGCATCATGGATCTTGGGTTTTTAGCTCCAAACCACTCTTTCATTATCTTTGCCCACATCCTTCTTGCAGCTCTAAACTTAGCTACCTGTTCGAATAGATTTGTACGAGCAGCGAAGAAGAAGCTTAGTCTCGGTGCAAAATCATCAACGCTTTTAGGCCATCCCTGAGCCTTACCCCTCTCTAGAACCCATCTAACGTACTCAATACCATCAGCTAACGTGAACGCTATCTCTTGAGCTGGTGTAGCTCCCGCTTCCTCGAAGTGATATCCTGAGATCGATATACTGTTCCACTTAGGCATCTCCTTAGCAGCCCATATGATCAAGTCCGTTGCATACCTCATCGATGGTAGTGGTGGGTATATGTAGTTGTTACGCGCTATGAACTCTTTGAGTATATCGTTCTGGACAGTACCTCCGAGAACATGTCTAGGTATACCCCTGCTCTCAGCAACGAGGATGTACATGGAGAGTATCTCCATAGCCGTAGCGTTGATGGTCATAGACGTGGTTATCTTGTCCATCGGTATGTCCTTGAACACTATGTCCATCTCTACAGGTGTAGGACATGCGACACCCACCTTACCAACCTCGTAGTAGGCTAGTGGATGATCTGGGTCAAGGCCTAGCTGTGTAGGTAGATCGAAAGCCATGGAGAGACCGGTCTGACCTATGCTAAGCAGGTAGCGGTACCTCTTGTTAGTCTCCTCAGCAGAGCCATAACCAGAGTACTGTCTGATAGTCCACGGCCTACCTCTATACATCGTTGGGTATATACCGCGTGTAAATGGGTACTGACCAGGGAACCCAAGTTTTTCTAGATAGTTCCATCCAAGCTCTGCTAAGTCAACGGGGGTATAGAGACGCTTAACTACAAATCCTTGTTCCGTCAAGAACTCCCGTTTACGCTCTGGCATCTTCTTTAGGATCGGCTCTACAACCTCCTTTTCCCACTCCATCAGCTTCTCACGAATCTTCTCAATTTCCTTGGGATCCCACATGGCTTAACCACGCCTCTCAACAACCTCTATGAGAACTCCATGAGCTGACTTTGGATGAACGAAGTTTATGATACGCTTACCGCCAGCAACAACTCTTGGCTGATCATAAACAACGCTAAACCCCTTAGATCTTAGCTCCTTGCTCACCTCGTCAACGTTCTCTACCCGAAAAGCTATATGGTGAAGTCCCTCTCCACGCTTCTCAATAAACTTAGCTACCGAGCTCTCTGGATCGGTAGCCTCGAGCAATTCAATATGTATATTGCCCACCTTAAACATAGCTATCCTGACCTTCTCTTCAGGAACCTCCTCGACTTTCAAAGGCTCTACACCGAGAATGCTCTTAAAGGTCTCTATAGCCTTGTTTAGATCCCTAACCGCTATAGCTATATGGTCTACATCGAGAACCCTCATCTAGCTACCCCGTCTTCTCTCTTCGGCTAGCCTTCTACATATCTCTATGATCTTGCTAAGCGGTGTCCCAGGACCTAGGATCTCAGCTACTCCTAGTTTCTTCAACTCCTCATAATCTTCTGGGGGTATGATTCCGCCAACGATAATGGGTATCTTCACGTTCTTCTCCTTCAACAGCTTTACTAAATCGCTTACTAACTCTATATGCGAACCAGAGAGTATGCTTACACCAATGACATCGGCATCCTCTTCAATAGCTGTCCTCACGACATTCTCTGGTGTTTGGTGAACACCTAGGTAGATAACATCGAATCCAGCATCTCGAAGTGCGCGAGCAACAACTTTAGCTCCTCGATCATGTCCATCAAGTCCAAGCTTGGCAACCACAACCTTGTACCTTCTACCCTCTTTTGAGACTGTCGATTCGGACTCCATCGCATCACACCAAAATAGCTCTTCCACATTCCTAAACTAGCCTTAATAAGCATATAAGGCTTGAATATTTACGCTGGTGTAGCACCTGGATGGAAAGCCCTCGAGAGATAGTGAGGAAGGCGGTAGAGACTAAGGATAGACTATACATAGCCAGAGCTCTATCGCTTATAGAAGAGGGAATGTATGGTGAGATATCCGACATGATATTCTCCTCACCACGAGCTCACATAGTTGGGATTACTGGTAGCCCTGGTGTGGGGAAGAGTACTCTGATAAATGCTCTGATATCTGAGCTTAGAAAGCGTGGTAAATCAGTTGCGGTTCTAGCTATAGACCCCTCAAGCCCTATCTCTGGAGGAGCGCTTCTCGGTAATAGGGTTAGAGTTAGAAATCTCGATGAGGCTACGTTTTATAGAAGTATAAGTACGCCACCAGAGAGGTCACTTTCTCTAAAAGCCTATCTGATGATAGAGCTTCTCAATACCATAGGCTTTGACTACATACTTATTGAGACACCAGGTGCAGGACAAGTCAATGTTGGTATCTCTCGTGTTGCAGATACGGTGGTAGTTGTAGTTCAACCCCTTACTGGAGACGATATTCAGATGCTCAAAGCGGGTATAATGGAGATAGGGGATATATATGTCGTTAACAAGTCGGATCTCCCACAAGCAGAGCTAACAGCAATGCACCTCCGTACGATCGTAGGCGATACAAATCGTGATGGGTGGCACATACCGGTGATAAAGACTAACGCTATTAGTGGAAAGGGAGTTGCTGAGCTTGTCAATGCTATAGAGCAGCACATGCTGTTTCTAAAGAATCGAAATCTTTACACAGCTAGATTTCGACGTAGACGTATGGCAATAGTTGAGGAGTACGTATCCAACGCCATCTACAAGACTATCCACAGATATTTTTCGTCAGCTAGAATCAGGGTAGAGGATACGGATTTAGGGAATCCTCTTCACACAGCTATGAGGGTTTTACACGAGGTACTTGCTACGATGTGTAGAGCCTCAGAAGGTGGTTCGACCGCACACTAGGTTATTCGCCCTGGTAGCCCATTCATCATCGTCTCACTAAATATCACTATCAAGACGTTTAATAAGCTCTAGACTATGAATGGGGTTTAACTTGGAAAGACTGCTACTATTGATAATGGTATTGGTACCTCTAGCACTAGGTGTTTTCTTGGATCGATACGTGATTGGAGGGCATGTAGACATAACGACGGTAACCGTAGTTCAGAAAAGGGTTCGGGTAGCCAATCTAAGCATAGAGGTATCGTCAACTCTATATCGGGAAGATATTGTCATACCACCACGCGAAGTATTTATACAGCCATTTGTATCAGATAGAGATTCCGTTATGACTATACGGATCAGAGTTCATGGACGAGCATCTCTAGCGGTATTCATTGCGATTGAAAGCCGTGGAGAGTTAATGCTATTCAAACCGTCGCAACTCAAAGAAGAACACAATGTTCTGATATACAGAGTACCGATACCGAGTGGTATTGGTGCAGTAGTACTAGCTAATCAGGGATTGGATAGAGCTGTAGTAGATTTAGAGATCGATATAGGCTGATTAGCTACTTGGGAACTGTGAAGCGTGGAGATAGGTCTTGTCTAGCGATATACTTACTAGGCTAGCTGATGCAGCTATAGACTATCGCTACCTACTCGATAGAGGGTATCCGCAGAAACAAGCACTTGATCTAGTAGCCTCGCGTTACGGGCTTAGTCAGGAGTATAAGCTTGCGCTCTATCGCTGTGTACATACATCAGAGCTTTCAGCGAGAGTAAGGGAGAAGATCATTGGTTTAGATGACGTCGCTAGGTATGGAGGTATAGTAATAGATTTCTACAACGTTACGCTAACGATTCTCGCAGCTTACCTACGTCAACCGGTCTTTCTCTGTGATGATTGTCTAGTTAGGGATGTGCGTGGATCTAAGGTTAAGCATGAAGAGAGGGAAGCGTTTATGGAGATCGTTAAGCTGTTGAGTGAGGTAATCGCGTGTCACGGTATTAGGCATGTGGTGGTTGTTGCGGATAGACGTGTAAGCTGGAGTGCTCTACATGTTGAGTATCTACGCAATCTTCTCGAGAGAAGGGGTGTGATTGTAAGCTCGTTGCTAAGCGATAGAACGGATAGCGATGTGCTAGCTAAAGCTCGTGTGGAGGGGTATCCAATTGCATCAACAGACATTGTTGTACTTCAACGCGCTGAAATCCTAGTTCCTCTGGTCAACACGCTCTTCACAATGTTTAGAGTGGAGCCCAACTTCAACTTTGCTTCGCTTTTCAATACATCTTGTGATCACGCCTTTAGCTATGCCAAGAGCTGCATAGAGAAGTAGTGCAAATACTACGATTAAGGGTACGTTGATACTGAGGAAAGCAAAACCATTACATTTCTGTGGTGTTGTACAGCGTTCCAAGACTATGAATGGCGCTATCAGCGTATACTCCACATCTCTCAACTTCGATAACTCAGCTAAGCTACCCAGTACGGCTGAGAGGCTAAGATCGATCAATGCGAGGTCTGTGATGATATGCGAGAGCTTACCTCGAAGTAGGTCTCGAAGTACGAAAAGTGCGAGAGCTACGTAGAGGAGAAGCGTGCTTAACCTGTTTAAAAGCAGTGCAAGGGTGATGGGCATCTCTGGGATTATGCGCATAACGTACATAGCGTATATCGTGAGCGACATTGAGAGGAGCAGTAGGTGCTTAACTATACCGTTCA
>DQTV01000027.1 GCA_015662595.1 Ignisphaera aggregans | reverse complement strand
GAATGAGAACTACGTTGTTCTGCGTACGGAACACAACGCTCTTGTATACATACCGAACTCACTATGATCGCTTTCGATAGTAGTGAGTTCGGTATATATACAAGGGCGTTGTGTTCTGTGCGTAGAACAACGTAGTTCTCATTCATCTCCTGAACTAATCCCTCAACCTCCTCATCACCAAGCCTAATAACAACCCTCTCACCCTCCCTAACGACACTCGATGTCGATATTACGAGGTAGGAGAAGAGGTTCTCTAAAAACCCCCTAACCGAGTAGAGAATGACTCCACCGACTATCACGGTTAACGCTACGAGGAACCACAGGGTTTCGGCTTTGATAAGCGAAACCACGTAGGATATGTAGAGCGAGATCCCGAGTATCAACACGATGAGCTTGACCTTGCTCTCCGCAGACCTCGTTATTATCCTACGAGCTCTTAACCTAGACAGTACCCTACCAACACCACTAACAATGGCTAGGAGTACGACAAAGCCCAGAATTGCGTAGAGTACAGGTTGGTATCTCTCCCAGAACATCTGTAAGATATTTAGCGTGATCTCTACACCGGTTTGCCCCATAACTTAGGGACCCTACGAGTGGTACTCGCTACGTGGTGTACTGAAAAGCTTACTCAGTCTAGCGTTACTAATCCTCTACAGGCCTATGTTAAGTGCGCTGCTTATTGCACGTATGCTGCCCAAGACTATCAGCTTATGCTTCTGCTTTAAGATGGCGTCTTTTGGTGGCGGTGTATGTACGTTACCGTTCTCATCTATTAGTGCAAGAACTTTAAGACCGTTCTTCTCAACATCCTCTATACTCACGTTGACCAGACTCTTATGGTCTTCAACGTTTATCAACGCTAGGAGTGTGCTTCCATCGAGCTCTATACTCTTTATATTGAGTAGAGCGTCGATAATGGACTGTGAGAGCTTACGTGTCCTAACAACTACCTGTTGTGCAAGCCCAAGGCTTTTCAGGAGGTTCGCTACCTCATCGGTGTTGACAACGGCTATTATCTTCGGTACACCTCGATACCTAGCAAAGACGCTCGCTATAACGTTACTCTCCTCCGATTCGTGGGCTGCGATCACGATATCGGCCCTATGTATCCTAGCCTCGTCATACACCTCAACATGTTTAAGCTCTCCAAAGAACGTCGCTACATCTAGCTGACTCCTAATCTCATCGATTCTACCACGCCTATCATCTAGAACAACGATTTCGTGTCCTAGCTCCTGAAGCTTCTTAACAAGCTCTATAGCCTCTCTCGAAGCACCTATGATCGCGATCCTCAAGAGCTCGACCCTCTCCCAGCCCTAGTGCTAGACCTGGTGATAAGCCTTAAGCTAGAGCACTACCCTCCTCACATAGCTATAGCCTAGGAAGAGGTAGAGCGCTGCAAACTCTAGACGTCCAAGGTACATAGCTATCATGAGAGCGATCTTTATGGGTAGTGGGCTCGTAGCTGATGTTATGCCTACACTCAGACCGACACAGGATAGAGCTGAGGCGGTCTCAAACATGCTGTCTATAAACGTGAACTCGGTGTATCCATAGGATAGCAGTGTCAGGTGTATGAATAGGGCTATGGATATGAAGGTCACCATGTATATGGCTACGAAGTTGTAGACCGATATGAGCTCTGTATCGCCTATCAGCTCACGCCCAACCCTACGCCTTAAAACCATTGCTGGTGGTGCAAACAGCCTAGCACTCTCCCACACAAGCGCCTTGATGAGTATTGCTGCTCTCTTTATCTTGATCCCGCCAGCTGTTGAGAATGTTGCTCCGCCAACTATCATTGAGAGCGCGAGGATCATCTTGACGTAGTCAGGCTCATTCTTAAGGACATCCGATGACCCTAGCTGAAAACCTGTTGTTGTGTATCCCGATACCAGGTGGTAGAACCTGGTAAACACCTCATCTACATCTCCACGCATAAGCGGTAGGGCTATGAGGGGTATGGTGAAGATGGTTAGGAGTATGAAGAACCATCTGACCTCTATAGACGATACGAACTCTCTGAACCTACCACGTAGCAAAGCTACGTGGTCAACGAAGTTTAGCGCCCCCAAGACCATGATCACCATCGTAGATACGTATATCGCCCAGTTTCCTCCTCGAAACCAGTACCCTATGCTTAGAGAGTTCGTAGACATGCCCCCAGTCGCTATAGCGGTCATGGAGTGGGCTAAGGCGTCGAAGACGCTCATACCGCTCAGTATGAACAGTACAACTCCTAGAGCTGTGTAGAAGACGTAGATCCCTACAAGCCTTCTCATAGTGGAGAGGACTGTGGGAGCAATACGCTCACCACGCTCAACAACATAGATACTCCTGATGACTCTGTGTAGCGCTGGTAGGAGCGTACCTGCGAACACAACTACACCTAGCTCACCAACCCACTGGGTAACCGCTCTCCATAGAAGGATTACGCTGGGCATTTCCTCAGGCTTAGATATTACCGATAGGCCCGTGCCAGTGAAACCGCTTAGAGATTCAAAAAAGGCGTTTACAAAGTCCATACCTATGGAGTACCTGTAGGCCATCGCCGATATCGTCGGGATGACTATCCACGCAATCGCAACAACGAGAAACGCCTCAACGATGTTGGAAACCGTGTACCTTCTAAGGAATAGCATTATGGTGCTTAGGATTATGGATAGGAGTAGAAAGAATGTTGTGAACCTAAGCGTAGTCCTGGTCTCGAAGCTCTGTGGCGAGGTGTAGAGCAGTGATACCAGGTCTATAACCCCTACAACCGTACCTATTAGCGAGACTGTGAGACAGAGGAACAGCGTAGCGGCTAGGACGTTCATGAACCCCAAGACCATCACGCTCCAGAGCTAGAGGTGATGAGACTCCGCCTAGCACGCCCTGACTACGTGATGACGCTGACCTGCTCTGAACACACCTCTAGACGGGTGGTATTCCATGCTTCTTCGGAATCCTTATGTTCCTAACCTCACGCTTTGTGTAGAAGAACTCGAGAGCCTTGATGAGTAGGGGTCTGGTTTCGCTAGGCTCTATCACAACATCTACATAGCCTCTCGATGCAGCTACGTAGGGATTCGCAAACTTCTCCCTGTACTCAGAGGCAAACTTCTTAAGTAGCTCAGCCCTCTCCTCAGGTGTCTTTGCTTGTGCAAGCTCTTTTCTCCATATTATCTCAGCAGCTCCTTCAGGACCCATAACAGCGATCTCAGCTGTTGGCCATGCGATTACGAAGTCTGCTCCAAGGTGTTTGCTACCCATAGCTATGTAGGCACCTCCATACGCTTTCCTCATAATCACGGTTAGCTTAGGTACCGTAGCCTCTGAGTATGCGTAGAGAACCTTAGCTCCATGCCTGATTATACCCCCATGCTCCTGAGCTACTCCAGGTAGGTAGCCCGGTGTATCGACAAACGTTATTATCGGTAGATTGAAGGAGTCGCAGAACATTACGAACCTAGCTATCTTATCCGAGGAGTCTATATCGAGTACTCCACCCAGATGCGCAGGGTTGTTTGCTACAACACACACCGATCTCCCATTGAGTCTAGCAAACCCTATAACGGCGTTTGGTGCGAAGTGCGGCATGATCTCGAAGAACGTTCCGGTATCGAATACCCTCTCGATAACCTCATGAACATCGTATACCTTGGCCGGGTCCTCGGGTACTACGTTGTCTAGCTCTGGATCTCTACGCTCAGGATCGTCTCCTGTAGGTATGTAGGGTGGGTCCTCAGCGTTGTTTAGGGGTAGGTAGCTGAGGAGGGTCTTTATGAGCTCTATAGCATGCTTATCATCTTCAGCCACCAGATGAGCTACACCACTTCGAGTAGCATGTACCTCAGCTCCACCTAGACTAAACTCATCTACATCCTCACCGGTAACCGCCTTGACTACGCGAGGCCCTGTTATGAATGCAAAGCTCGTTCTCTTGGTCATGATCACGAAGTCCATTAGGGCTGGGCTATAGACAGCTCCACCAGCACAGGGGCCCATGATCGCAGCTATCTGCGGTACCACACCCGACGCCATGACGTTCATGTAGAAGATCTCGCCATAGCCCTTAAGAGCATCGACACCCTCCTGAATCCTCGCACCCCCGGAATCGTTGAGGAACACTATCGGTACCCCAGCCTCTAGGGCGTACTGCATAGCCTTCACTATCTTAGCAGCGTGCATCTCCCCTAGCGAGCCTCCCATAAACGTAAAGTCCTGAGCTATCACCACGGCCGGCCTACCGTTTATCTTGCCCCACCCAGTTACAACTCCATCTCCTAGAGCAACCCTCTTATCCATACCAAACTCTGTAGCCCTATGCTTTACAAACATGTCAAACTCAACAAAGGTACCGGGATCTACTAGAAGCTCTATCCTCTCCCTAGCCGTTAGCTTACCCTTAGCATGCTGTTTCTCTATAGCAGCTGGGTCTCCACGTATAGCCTGCTCACGTAGTTTTCGAAGAATCTCAATCTCCTTCCTAACCAACGGTATCAGCCCGGTACGAGAGTTACTAGAGGCTGCCCAGTTCTAACGCTATCACCTGGCTTAACCAGAACCTCACGAACACGACCTTTTCTACCAGCTCTAACCTCCAACTCCATCTTCATAGACTCTAGCGTTAGTACAACAGTTGATGGTTCAACAACATCTCCTGGCTTAACGAGTACACGAACAACTTTTCCAGATATCGGAGCGACAACAGCGTTTTCAGGTGCTGGTTGCTGAGCTTGGGTAGCTACCTGTGGTGGTATGCTAGGCGTCGTTATGGGGGCTGAACGAGCTATTCGAGGTAGTTGGGGAGCTGCAATCTCCTCGCTGATCTCAACCTCTATGCTCTGACCCCCAACCTCAACTCTGTACCTACCTCCACCAAGATCAGTAACCTCAGCTTCGTAAACTCGATCCCCAACCCTAACCCTGACCCTCATCTCTACCGCCTAGAGGACCCCTGCTAGGCTATGATGAGGCAGAGCTCTACATAAAAAGCCGTGATCTCAGCCTTAGTGTTTTGTAACGGGTGCGAACTTGATTCCGTACACTATGACCCCCTCTTCACCGTCTTCCCACAGCCTTCGAAGCGTAGCCTCTACCTCCATACCCTCCGAAACCTCGTCGGGACTAACATCGGTTAGCGCTGATAGCACCCTAACACCGTTCTCAAGCTCTATGATAGCCAGGATCAGTGGTGCACGTGCTCGATAACCTGTTGGTACGGTGTACTGCACGGTCCAGGTGATTACCCTTCCTCGCTGCGGAAGCTCTATCCTAACAACATCTCTAGATCCACACACCGGACACATGGGTTTAGGTGGGTAGAACACTCTTCCACAGCTCCTGCACTTAGTACCCTCCAACCTATACCTAGAGCTACGCTCTCTCCATACACGAGCTGGGGATATCCTCATAGCCTCACCTCCTCAAGATGATGACCGAGGTGAGCGTAGCAACTCCACCTGTGTTCATGGCTAGCCCGATCTCGGGAGACCCAGCTCTAACTCCAGGAAAGTCTCCACGAAGCTGCATAGCTATCTCAGCCACCTGATACACACCCGTAGCCCCCACGGGGTGTCCACGAGCTTTAAGACCACCGCTTAGGTTTAGACTAGGCTTATCGCCAGCGCCGAACCTACCGTCCTTGATAAGCTTCCACGACTCACCAAGCTGTGCAAACCCGAGACCCTCTATAGAGAGTAGGGCTGTTATTGTGAACGCATCGTGGATCTCAGCAACATCGATATCCCTAGGCTCTACACCAGCCATCCTATACGCTCTCTCTGCAGCTAGCCTTATGCTTAGCGGGTTGAGCAGGTCTTCTCTAGACGATAGGTCTAGAGCATCGCTAGCGAGACCCACACCAGCGATCTCTATAGGTGTATCGCTTAGCTTCCTAGCTACGCTCTCCGACGCTAGGATGACTGCTGCTGCTCCATCGCCTATCGGAGAGGCGTCGAGAAGCCTTATGGGATCCGCTATCACAGGCGATGAGAGAACAGCCTCGGGATTTATCCTGAACCTCAGCTGTGCATAGGGATTGGAGACCGCATACTCATGCATTCTCACAGGCCAGTACACAAGGTCCTCACGTTTCACACCGTATCTAGACATGTAGAGCCTCATAACCAGAGCGTTGAGAGCTGCAAAGCTTGTTCCGTAGATAACCTCGTGTTCAGAGTCAGCAGCCTGCGCAAGGCTTGCCGTGACCACCGCTGTAGGGTAGTCACTCATCTTCTCAACGCCTACGACGAGAACCTGGTCATAGAGTCCCGAAGCGACTAGGCTATAGCCTACAGCTACCGCATGACCACCACTACCACAGGAAGCCTCTACCTTAAGCGCTCCAGCTCCTCTAAGACCAACGCTCTCAGCTACCAGAGCTCCAAGCGAATCCTGTTGATAGAGAGAGCTGCTCATCATGTTACCGACGACGATGGCCTGGGGTCTAGCCCCCT